>CAMFJO010000173.1 GCA_945956945.1 uncultured Legionellales bacterium
GCATTATATGGGGACCTTACATCCGCTCTTTTATCCACAAACAAAATTTTAGTCCCCTGTAATATAGAATCAGTTAAAATTCTTCACCCTATAGAAAAACATGACCCTGACCTCTATGGTAGTGTTACTGAAGATGCTGTAATTCAGGCCACCGCTATTGCACCTAACCGGAATCGAATTCTGTGTATGGCTGTTACAGCAAAAGATTTCAGAGATAAAGGCCAACCTTCATCTTGGTCAGCTGCTATTGATAATATATGCATAGGTAAAAATATTGAAGGCAAATCACACTTGTTTATTCTTTCTGCCGGCAATGCCGATCCAAGCTTTTATGTTGATTATCCTTCAGCTAACTATACTGATCAAATACATGATCCAGGACAATCTTGGAATGCATTGACAATTGGTGCGTTTACTAATCGAGTTGATATAACTGAACCAAGTTTCCGTGATTGGACCCCATTAGCGCAAGCTGGCGATATTGCTCCTGCAACCACCACGTCATTAATATGGAAAAAAACTAACTGGCCTATTAAACCTGATGTAGTATTTGAAGGTGGTAATGCAGCACTTAATCAAGAACAAGGGGAAATAGATCTTCCTGAAAGTTTATCATTGTTAACAACAAACTATAAAAGCAATATTTACGCTCCATCATTTGCATCGATATCTGATACCAGCGCAGCAGCCGCTCAGGCCGCCAATATGGCAGCAATTCTAAGCCATGAGTACCCAGAGTTTTGGCCAGAAACTTTACGAGCATTACTAGTCCATTCTGCAGAATGGACTCCCAAAATGATGTCCATATATCCGATAAAAACTAGGATTAACAAAGAGCATCTATTAAGAATCTGCGGTTATGGAGTCCCTGATTTAAATCGTGCACTCTGGAGTGCAAACAATCATCTCACCTTGGTTGCCCAGGAACAGCTTAAACCCTTTGAGGGAAGAGCAATGAAACACCTAAATATCCACAATATTCCATGGCCAAGCCAAACATTATTAGATTTGGGTGAAGCTGAAGTAAAAATGAGAGTGACACTCTCGTATTTTATTGAACCAAACCCAGCAAGACGTGGATGGGAACACAAATTTCGTTATCAATCACATGGATTACGTTTTGATGTAAAAACACCAACCGAATCTAAAACGGAATTTTTAACTAGGTTAAATCGCAAACGGTGGGATGAAGAAAAGCGTGATTCTGTAACCAGCACCGGTGATTCTTCTCGCTGGTTTTTAGGTGAGCAGATACGTTCCAAGGGAAGCATTCATAGTGATGTTTGGATAGGAACAGCTGCTGAACTTGCTGAGCGTGGAATGATAGCAGTCTATCCAGTGGTTGGGTGGTGGCGAGAAAAACACACTCAGGGACACACAGAGAAGATGGCGCGTTATAGTTTAATAGTTTCTATAAGTACTGATTCGGTCGAGGTAGACCTTTATACACCAATTGAAACACAGATAATAACAACTATTGAAACTTAAGATTAGTTATATCGAAGCCATTCAATATCGATTTAATACGGGGGTAGAGCTGGGGGTTTTATAAATCGTCAAGCCAAGACAAATGCTTATTTTACAAGGTCTCATGATAATAACTTCGGGGCTAGTGGGCCCACCATAAATTTAATATTTCTAAATACATATAATTTCCTTCAACCTTGATGAATCCTAATAAACCGCACAAAGCTCGGCTCATCTTTGTTCAATATTGTTAACGTCTATTATATTTAAAGTGCGATGAATATCACATTCAGATATTGCTTGCACTTTAACGATAATTTTGCACTCTACCCTACCTGAGCGGGCACTTTGTCAACCTCACAATGTCAAACATAGTATATGTTTATACCCTGTAAGGCATAAACTGGATTTTATCCTCTACAGGGTATATTATTAAAACAATCCCTTCTAAGGGATAAAGTACAGATAAAGAGGTGTACTATGTTAACTCATTCGCCGCGAGATCTTGCGCTGTTTGTTATAAGCCAAAGAAAAAAACTCAAACTGAGTCAGGCAGCCGTTGGTGCTCTCGTTGGACTAAAGCAAGCTACAGTGTCTGCTTTTGAAAACAAACCAGAAAGTAGCAAACTGGATACCATTTTTCGCATTTTATCTGCAGTAGGCCTAGATGTATATATAGAAGACAAGGCTTTTCAAGATATCTATAGTAAAATCAGGGGCGCCAACAAAACCAGAGCCATCTGGCAGAAACAAGAAAAGGATTTAATAAATATCGATAAAATCAAAGCAATGAAGTGGAATGAAGAGTGGTAGCCATGAAAAGAACAGTGCGTCGGCTCAATGTTTTAATGAATGGCTACTTGGTCGGCATACTTGAAAAAATGATGAACGGCAACCTTAGCTTTCATTATCATTCAGAATGGTTAGATTTGCCAGGTGCACGTCCAATTTCATTATCGCTTCCTTTGATAAATCGTACTTTTTCTGGCGACTTAGTATACAATTTTTTTGATAATTTACTTCCAGATAATTATTTAGTGAGATCGCAAATCCAAACAAAATTTCAAACTATAACAAATCAACCCTTTGACTTACTAGCAGCGATAGGTCGTGATTGTATTGGTGCAATACAAATTGCAGAGGACATGCCTGTCAATTTTCGAAAAGAAATTTCATTTAAGTACTTAAAAGAAAAAGAAATCGCAGATATTTTAAGAAACATCAAAGTCAACCCTTTGGGCATGTCGGACTATAATGAAGCTTTTCGTATTTCGGTTGCCGGTGTGCAAGAAAAAACAGCATTGTTATATTGGAATAAAAAGTGGTGTGAACCTTTAAATATGACGCCAACCACACACCTTTTTAAACTCCCTATTGGAGTCATCCCGCACCAGCGTATTGATTTAACAGATAGCTGTGAAAATGAATGGTTATGTTCACAAATTACTGCTGCATTTGGACTCCCCGTAGCAAAATGCGATATTCAATTTTTTGAAGATATTAAAGTGCTTGTTGTGGAAAGATTTGATAGGGCCCTATCAAGTAATGGCCGTTGGCTTATGCGCTTACCACAAGAGGATTTTTGTCAAGCCTTGGGTGTTTCACCTAATCTAAAGTACCAGGCTGAAGGCGGTCCAGGCATAAAAGAAATAATGGGGGTTTTATTAGGCTCAGCCAATGCTACAAAAGATAGAGATTTATTTTTTCGCTCGCAAGTACTGTTTTGGTTATTGGCAGCTATTGATGGACATGCGAAGAATTTTAGCCTATTCCTTGAAGCTGGCGCAAAATATCGCTTAACACCTTTATATGACATTATGTCAGCATATCCATTACTGGCAAATAAGCAATTAGAGGTTAAAAAAATAAAGATGGCTATGGCTTTGCGAGGTAAAAACAATCACTATCATTGGTATGAATTAAATCGTAGATATTTTTTAGAAACTGCGAAATTTTCAAATTATTCTAGTCAGGAGGCCACGATAATTCTTGATGACATGTTAGACAGAGTCGAAACCGTTATCCTAGAAGTATCTGAAAAACTACCCAAGGAATTTCCTCAACAAATAGCGCAAACTATCTTTAAAGGTATGCGCTCTACACGTGACAAACTATTAAAGTAATGCCTGCGCTCAAAATCAACTAGCTAGCATACTGGATGGTCAAAAGCACACATGATTTTATCC
>CAMFJO010000174.1 GCA_945956945.1 uncultured Legionellales bacterium
TTGACTTAAACATTGGCGGCGAACACCATCAGGTGCGTTTGCGCGATATACAACGCCATGCTTATAAGCCAAAGATTTTGCACATGGATTTTCAACGCATCACGGGGAATGAGCGTCTTCATGTCAAAGTTCCGCTGCATTTTATCAATGAGGAAAATTGCCCTGCAGTGAAGAACATGGCCATCATTGCACACCAAATCAAGGAAGTAGAAATCATTTGTCCGGCGATGCATATCCCTGCCTTTATAGAAGTGGATCTCAGCAATCTGGAAGTGGACCAAATTCTGCATTTATCCGATCTGAAATTACCTGCTGATGCCGTTATTATTGCTCTGACGCATGGCGAGAGTCATGATTTGCCGGTTGTCGCTGCACACATGCCTCGTGCTGTGGTAGAAGAAGTTGAAGAAACACCGGCGGCAACAGAAGAAGCGCCAGCCGAAACTTCTGAAGGTAGTGAAAGCGCGGCAGAAAATAAAGAAGAATAGTCTGTTATGCAGAGCCCTATTCAGTTGATTGTAGGGCTGGGAAATCCCGGCCCGCAATATGCTGCTACTCGCCATAATGCGGGTTTCTGGTTCATTGAAGAATTGGCTCGGCAATGCGGTGCTACCTTACGCGCAGAGACTAAATTTCATGGTTTAGTCGGCAATGCGAGTCTACAGGGTCAAAGCTGTTTATTGTTACAACCCACTACCTTTATGAATCACAGCGGCTTGGCGGTAAGCCATGTGGCGAATTATTACAAAATAAAACCTGAAGCTATTTTGGTTGCACACGATGAACTGGATTTATTGTGTGGCGATATCAAGTTAAAGCTGGGCGGTGGACACGCTGGTCACAATGGTTTACGCGATATTGCACAAGCTTTAAAATCACAAAACTTTGCGCGCCTGCGTTTGGGAATAGGGCATCCTGGCCACAAAGATAAGGTTTTAAATTATGTCTTGGGGCAAGCATCCAGCAGTGAACGCGATAAAATAGAAGCGGCTATTGATAAATCATTGGCCGTGCTTCCGAAAGTATTGAGTGGTGCTTGGGAACAAGCGGTACAGGAATTGCATTCCTGAACTATTCACCACTTTATTGGTATGATGAAGCCCTCGCAATGACGGCTCACAGGGAATAGATATTTCACAACACTGGCTATGAATTGATATTTGTGCTGAATGATTACAAATTAACATGAGAGAGGTACTTAAATGGGGTTTAAATGTGGTATCGTGGGCCTACCCAATGTGGGCAAATCAACCTTGTTTAATGCTTTAACCCGCGCAGGTATCGATGCTGCCAATTATCCCTTTTGTACCATTGAACCGAATGTGGGTATTGTCCCCTTACCCGATCCTCGTCTGGATGCATTAGCCCAGATTGTAAAACCACAAAATATTATCCCCACAACCATGGAATTTGTCGACATCGCAGGCCTGGTCAAAGGTGCCGCCGAAGGTGAAGGTTTAGGCAATCAATTTTTAGCGCACATTCGTGAAACCGATGCCATTGCGCATGTCGTGCGCTGTTTTGAAGATGACAATATCATTCACGTTTCGGGTGGTGTGGATCCTTTACACGATATCGCGATTATCGATACTGAGTTGGCTTTAGCCGATTTAGACACCGTCACTAAAATTATGTTGCGCGTTACTAAAAACACTCGCAGCGGTAATGCGGATGCCATCGCCGAATTGGCTTTATTGGAAAAAATAAAAGCGCATTTAAATGACGGTTTATGCGTACGCTTATTAAGCTTTAACGATGAAGAACGGAAAATCGTACAGGGCTATCAATTGTTAACCGCAAAACCCACACTTTATATTGCGAATGTGAGTGAAGATGGTTTTGAAAAAAATCCCTTGCTCGATGCGGTGCGCGAACACGCCAAAAAGGAAGGCGCTCTGGTAGTGCCCGTGTGTGCGGCTATTGAAGCTGAATTATTGGAATTAAGCGAAGAAGATAAAACCGCTTTTTTAAACGACATGGGTTTAACGGAAACGGGTTTAAACAGGCTCATTGCCAGCGGTTATAAATTATTGGGCTTACAAACCTACTTTACTGCGGGGGTTAAAGAAGTGCGTGCCTGGACGATTTGTGTGGGCGATAGCGCACCTAAAGCCGCCGGACGCATCCACAGTGATTTTGAACGTGGCTTCATCCGCGCAGAAGTCATCGCTTATGAGGATTTTATCACTTACAAAGGTGAACAAGGAGCAAAACTCGCCGGCAAATTACGGGTAGAGGGTAAAGATTATATCGTCCGTGACGGCGATGTAATGCATTTTTTATTTAATGTTTAAAAGATAAACCCCCTCTATTTCCAGTCCTTTGCTACACTCATATTATGTATACAATAAAGCTCTCCAAAAAATGGGTGGCCATCATTGCTTGTGGCCTTATCGTCAGTCTGGGCGGATTGGCGATTTTGAGCTTTTGGGGCTTTAAAAATCAATGGGCTGGCTTAAAAACAGTGGCGCCCACCGCGGAGCGAACCTTATTAACCGATCTCATCGCCGGTAATTTGGGCGCAGAGCGGGGTCATAGCGATTGGGCAGCACGCTATTATCTTGCTGCAGCGCGCTTATCCAATAATAGTACCATCGCCAATAGGGCCATCACGATGGCCTATCGCGCCAACAATCCCCGTCTGTTATTAGAAAGCAGTTATTTCAATTATCTTTTAGATGCGCAGGCCCCTCAGGATAAGTATCTCTATGCTTATGCGCTCATGCTCAATCAACGTACCCTAAAAGGTATTTTAATGTACGCGCAATTATTACCCGATGATATACTGCACATCACCGACTACACCCCCCTTATCCCTAAAAAAATAGCTGCACAAGCTTCTTTTAAAACCACCTTGGCTGACGCTCAGAATAAACTGAAAGACAATGCCAATGCCCTGGCTGTTATTGCGCTCATGTACCTTGAGTTAAAAGAGGATGCCCTTGCCCAACAAAGCAATGATCGGGCTTTACAATTAGTGCCGGATAATGTGCTGGCCATACAAAATCAGGTTAGTTTTTATTTGCGACACAATACGCCTGCATCAGCCATTGAATTTTTGCAACAAAGGCTGCAAAAATTCCCCGACGATAACTATGTCAAATTCTTCTTAGCAACCCTCTATTACAATGAAGAAGAAGATGCACTGGCAGCCCCCTTGTTCACTCAATTACTGACCATAGATAAATTCAAAACTCAAAGCGCACTGTATTTAGGCGAAATAACCGCGTTAAGGGGCGATACGGTAGACGCTAAAAATTATCTGTTAACCGCAAGCCAGGATAAAGAATTGCAACCCTTTGCGACATTGTTGTTAGGGGATCTCGCCGTATCGCAAAAGCAATACGATGAAGCCATGACTTGGTATCAAAAAGTCTCGCTGGATCCTTATTATTTTCAGGCACAGCTGGCTATCGCTAAAGTCCTGTATTTAGAAGGTAAGATCGAAGCTGCACACGATTATTTACAAAATATTCAAGTAAACGATGATACGCAATTCTCTCTCTTAGTGCGTTTTGAAACCGCTTTATATTTTATGGCTGAAGATTGGAATGGCGCATACGATTATTTAAATAAGGCCTTAAAGTTGTTACCCGATGATCCCGATATTTTATATGCGCTTGTCATTACAGATGAACAAC
>CAMFJO010000175.1 GCA_945956945.1 uncultured Legionellales bacterium
CTGTATAACTTTATATTCCCTAATATAGGGAGAACTGGTCATGATGGCTCGCCGTATAAAATCAGGGAAAAGAGGAATGAATCCATTGTTTTTTAGAGATTGAACATAGAAAAGATCATCACATCTTCCATCGATTTGTTCTAAGGCTGTATAAACAGAGCCGCAAGAACAGGGTGTTTCACGCTCACTCAAGATATCATTTAACTCATAACGAATAATAGGCTGCGTTTTTCGGTATAAGTCTGTAATGATGGGTATAAATTTCTTTTTCTCAATATCAATGTATTTTTTCTCAATAAAAAGGCTATCTTCATTAAGATGCAAGGTTCCATATTCACAAGTGGTTGCTAGAAAACCTTCTGTGGCTTGATAAATTTGATGCACTGTTTGTTGAAATACCTTTTCAATGTGTTCTTTATCTAATGGTTCCAATACTTCGGCAACAGAAATAATTTTAATGGGGTTAATGAATAGCTGATTTTGTTTTCTGGCGTCTGCCAATAATATTAGCATGGAGGGAGGTGCTACTAAGATGCTAGGCTGAAATTTATTTAAGTTTTGAATGTGCGATTCTACTGTATTTAATAAATCGTAAAATTCAAACTGAATGCGTTGGCTTTTTAAGGTAGTATAAATATTGCTATTAGCCCTTAAAAAAAAGGCTATACGTTGTCTGTGAAATAAACCATTTGGCAGCATTTTAGCAAGAATAGCACCGGCCCATGACAAGCGCTCTTTTTTGCTCACTAAAAACAACCCTCTGTTCCCACTTGTTCCCGATGATAGACCGACAACTATACCATTTATCTCCGGACTAAAGTCACGCGACTCTTCTGCCTTAATGGCCACACCGTAAGCTAGTTTAAAATCAATGCCAACTGTATTGATGGTATTGAAATTTTTCATAAAAATAGCTTTATTAATAATAGGTAAGCTTTTAAAATCATTTGCTGTGCTGTTAGAATAAAGTTCCTGATAAAACTTAGATTTTTCGCGCGCAAAACAAACCATTTTTTGGGCTTTTTTCTTTTGCCAAATATCTAATTTTTTCCTATCGGAAAAATAATACTTCTTGTAACGTGTTAATAAATACCACTGTATAATGACCCGCAACGAATACATGTTCTCTTCTACCCTATTTGTTTCCGTTCTGATTTCCAGCTCTAGCAATTCTCACCCAATAATGCCAATACTGCCTGCGCTGCCGTATTGCTGGCATTCAGGCGCAATTGCTGATGAATGCGCTCATATTCTGCTTTAAGGGCGAGGCTTTTTTGTGGATCGATAAAATAAGCCAATAAGGCTTTGGCCAATGCTGCGGGTTTAGCCGCTTCTTGAAGAATTTCCGGCACTAGGCTTTTATCCGCCAATAAATTGGGTAATCCGATATACTTAAGATTTTTATTGACCAAGCGACGCGCGATCCAAAAGCTTAAGGGCGATCCTATAAAACCAATCACCATCGGCTTTTTATACAATAAGGCTTCCAAGGTGACCGTACCGGATTTTACCAATGCCGCTTCGGCCGCGGCTAATGCTTGTTGAGAGTTCCCTACTTGTACCTTGATCGGTAAATGGCTGATTAAATCTTCACACTGCACCAAAAATTGTTGTTTTAAAGCTTCATTGGGTAGGGTCACTATAAAATAAAAATTCGCATCCTGTTCATAACAAAGCCGTGCTGCTTCTAGAAAAACACGTGACATGTATTTAACTTCAGCGCTACGGCTGCCTGGAAACACGGCTATTATTTTCGCATCCGGCCGCATTTCTAAAGCCGCACGGGCATTATCGGCACTGGTTTCTAAATCAATCATATCTGCTAAGGGATGGCCAACAAATTTAACCGGTACCTGATGTGCTTCATAAAATTTTGCTTCAAAGGGAAACAAAGTCAATAAGAGATCGACATCGCGTTTGATACGATGTACTCGGCCCGAACGCCAAGCCCATACACTGGGACTCACATAATGGATCGTGTGAATAAATTTTCGGTGCAATCGTTCTTCTAGATAAGAATTAAAATCAGGCGCATCAATGCCAATAAAAGCATCTACCTTTTCACGAATAAATTGTGCTAATAGATAACGCCGCGCGGATAATAAGGTAGGTAAATGTTTAAGAACTTCTACAAAGCCCATGTGAGATAAGGCTGAAAAAGAATATAAGCTTCTAAAGCCTACGGATGCCATTCGCGGCCCACCAACGCCTATAAGTTGGATATCAGGTCGTATAGACAATAAGGCTTGCATCAAATCTGCCCCGAGGATATCGGCAGAAGGTTCTAGAGCGACGATGCCAATGGTTAACATAATTTAGGGTACGCCCCATAGATGTCCATCTTAACGGGCAATACCACGCGCTGAAGGATTCTCCAAAGCTTCTAACATCAAAGCAATTTCCGGGTGCGTAGCCACCATTTCTTTAAGCTTTTCTATCGCCTCAGTGCTCTTTAAACCCTGCCTAAAAATAATTTTATAGGCGGATTTAATGGCTGCAATTTGCTCCTCCGTAAACCCACGACGCTTGATGCCGAGGGAATTAATCCCAAAGGGTTCAGCCGGATCGCCAGAGACCAAAACATAAGGTAATACGTCTTGACCTACCATCCCCGCATGCGCCACAAAACTGTGCGCCCCTATCTTCACAAATTGATGGATAGCAGAAAAACCACTTAATATGGCATGGTCGTGTACAATAACATGGCCAGCCAAAGAAGCATTGTTCGCAAAAATAATATGATCACCCACGATGCAGTCATGCGCAATGTGTACATAGGCCATCAGCAAATTATGATTGCCAAGACGCGTCACATGGCCACCTTGTTCAGTGCCCCTGTTAATGGTCACAAACTCACGAATGGAATTACCATCCCCTATTTCGAGGCGCGTTTTACTGCCCTCATATTTTTTGTCTTGTGGATCGCCGCCAATGGAAGCATAGGGGTGAACATGGTTGTTCTGGCCCATAATCGTGGGCCCTTCTATGCACACATGCGGGCCTATAATCGTACCAGCGCCAATTTCAACGTCTGCACCGATATAAGTCCACGGCCCAATGCTAACACTGCTGTCAACTTTAGCGGTGTCGTGAATGATTGCACTTGGATGTATCACTATTTTTCTACCTTAGATCGAATACTCATAATTTCTGCGCTGCAGGCTTCTTCGCCATCCACACTGGCGATTGCATTTACTTTTAATACGTTACTTTTCATCTTGGTAATGGTAACGTCTAATTTTAATTGATCACCTGGCGTCACCACACGCCTAAAGCGTGCTTTGTCGATACCCGCAAATAAGTATAATTCTTCACTGGAAACATCATTACCACTGCTCAAAAATGCCAATATACAACCTGCTTGTGCCAAGGCTTCAACAATCAATACGCCCGGCATAACGGGGTTTCCTGGAAAATGGCCAGCAAAAAAAGGTTCATTAAAAGTTACATTTTTAATCGCAATCAAACGATGGCCAGGATCGTATTCTAAAACCCTATCTACCAGCATAAATGGAAATCGATGCGGTAAATAATTTAATATTTCACTAACGCTGAAGGATTTACTCATGCGACGCTTCCCTTTTTTCTAATTTATTCACACGTTTGGCTAATTCATTTAAATGTCTAAATTGTATGATAT
>CAMFJO010000176.1 GCA_945956945.1 uncultured Legionellales bacterium
TCCATGCGGCGCACGGTTTGACACTGAGAGACAGCCAACCTTGAGGCGTCTCACACCGTTCTTCTGCTTTACTTCGCATTTTCAAGAGCCTTGGATTTATATTAATTGCACTTAGAAAAGTGAGAGTTGAACTATGAACCTCTTAAAGCGAAGTACAGTTCGTGAAGCGGGATGGCCGGCGACAGAGGCCTCCGGCGCGCGCAGGCACGAGCACGACTACGATTACGCTGGACAGGACCCCGCGAGCAAGAAACTAAAATACCGCAATCCCAAGTGCGATCACTATATACACTGCGTTTTTCAATGTGATTGCCAGAGTTGACAGAGATCTACCATTTTATGTACATTAAAACTATCCGGCACGACAAAGGCAATAACATGTTAAAACAACTGGGCGCGATGTACATTATTTTAGGCACCTGCATTGCCGCGGGTTTACTCGGATTACCTATCGTTACTGCACAGGGTAATTATACGTTAACTTTCCTAATGGTGATAACAGCCTGGTTATTGATGTCTGCTGGTGCCTGGTGTTTGTTAAAAGTGAATTTATGGCTGCCGCCAGAGAGTAATCTGATTAGCATGTCTGAAGCGACTTTAGGCAAAACGGTCAAGGCGATTACCTGGGTAGTCTATCTGTTGTTATTGTATAGTTTAATTTGCGCTTATTTAGCGGCAACAGGCGATGTGCTGAATGCTTTGTTGGCAGCTGTTCATATTCATATTTCCAGGTCGCTTAGCACCTTGTTAAGCGCTTTTTTAATCGGCATGATCGTTTATCACGGCATTCGTAGCGTGGATCTGGTGAATAGGGTATTAATGAGTGTGAAATTGTTCATTTGCATCGCTATCATTGCTTTTGTGGCACCCCATGTAGAATTACAGCGCTTGGCAGTAGGCAACATGATTTGGCATGGCAATGTGTGGTTGGTGATCATTTGTGCTTTTGGCTATGCCATTATTCTCCCTAGTATCCGTGTGTATTTGAACAGTAACGAAAAGCAATTATCCAGAGTGGTATTGATAGGGAGTCTTATACCCATGGTTATCTATCTGCTTTGGATCGCTGTCATTCAAGGCGCTTTGTCGAGGGAGGGATCTACTGGGTTAGCGGCTATGTCCGGATCGGAAAATACCAATTCTATGTTAATGATGCAATTGGTGGCGATTAGCCACCATACCATCTTGCAGTCTATGAGTGTCATCTTCATCTCTATTTGCTCTATTACCGGTTTATTGGGCGTATCTTTGTGTTTGACCGACTTCCTGGCAGATGGATTAAAAAAACAGAAACAGGGACGAAATAAATTATTATTAGTGTGTTTGACTTTTGCGCCGGGGGTATTGATTATTTTACTGAATCCTGCCTTTTTTATTGGTGCTTTAGCTTATGCCGGGTTGTTTTGTCTGTACATATTAGTAGGGCTGCCGATTGCCATGTATGTGGCTGGGCGTGTAAAAGGCCTCAGTAAAGATGTGAGTACCAGCATAGAGGGAGCAGACTCTAGTGCTTAAGATCTTTCTTCACCATCTCGCTAATAGGCGCTAGCAAATACTGCAAATCACTGACTTCCAATCTGCCGCCCGCAGACAGTTCATTGGAAAATATATCATTGAGCAGCGCTTGTTTTTTCTGTTGTAGGTGAATGATTTTCTCTTCCACGGAACCACGGGTAATCAGTTTATAAATGAAAACAGCCTTATTTTGTCCGATACGATGGGCTCTATCCGTCGCTTGATTTTCGGCTGCAGGATTCCACCAGGGATCGTAATGAATAACGGTGTCGGCGGCTGTTAAATTTAAGCCGGTACCGCCTGCTTTTAGGCTTAATAGAAATAAAGACACGTCCCCATTCTGAAACTGACTCACGGGTGTTTGTCGGTCTTTGGTGCTGCCGGTCAATAAGACATAATCAATATGTCGTGTTTTTAATTCCGGTTCAATTAAACTGAGCATACTGGTAAAAGAAGAGAATAACAATATCTTACGTCCTTCTTCTATCATTTCCGGTAAAATAGATAATAGATACTCTAATTTGGCAGACTGTGTGATATTTTGTGCCACATCCAATTTAACCAGCCGGGGATCGCAGCATGCTTGTCTTAATTTAAGCAAGGCATCCAGGATCTCTATATGGCTTTGTTCAAACCTTTTTTCTTCCAATATTTTCTGTATTTTATTGCCGACACTTAAACGAATGCTTTCATAGAGGGTCGCTTGTTCTTCTTCCATGTCGATGAATTGTATCATTTCATTTTTAGGCGGTAGATCGCTTGCCACCACGCTTTTGGCGCGTCTTAGTAAAAAAGGTGCAATGCGTTTTTGTAGGGCCATTCTTCTGGCCTCGTCATTGCCTCTTTCAATAGGTAGCCTGAACAATTTATTAAAGGTGCGATGTGTACCCAAATACCCGGGAAGTAGAAAATGGAATAAAGACCACAGCTCACCCAGATGATTTTCCATGGGGGTGCCCGTCAAACACAAGCGGTATTCGGCATCAAGTTCCGTTACAATGGCAAAGGCTTGAGTATGGGCGTTTTTGATCCATTGCGCTTCATCTAAAATGATGTAGTAATAAGACAACTTCTTTAATAAGGTTTGATCGTGCAAAATAACCGAGTAAGTGGTTAAAATGATATCGTGTTGTAACAATAAACTGGCATCTTTGCTGCGCTCTGTGCCTTGCAATACTAATACCGTCAGATCAGGCGTAAATTTTTTAATTTCATTGTGCCAATTGGTAATGACACTCGTGGGGCAGATAATTAATAAGGGTTTTTGCCAGCGGCCCTGTGCTTTTTCTATCGCCAAGTGCGCTAAGGTTTGTACCGTTTTGCCTAAACCCATATCATCGGCTAGAATACCGCCTAAATGGTGTTGCCTTAGAAATTGTAACCAGGTTAAACCTTCTAATTGATAATGCCTCAAATGGCCTTTAAAGTTATCAGTAGGATGCAAAATGTTTTTACACAACGGAAATGCAAGCCAATTTTGGCTTAAGGCTTGTATTTCTGGTGGAATTTCCCAAGTAATTTTTGATAAAGCGAAATCCTGCTTTTTACTGACTAATTGTGATGCGAGCAAAGGATTGATCAGCAACTCACCGGACTTTAAGCTATTTTTATCATAAATTTCCGTTAAAGTGGATACCACCGTTTGAAATCGATGCATCGGAATCGCTATCTTTTTACCGCTGTCCAAAGTGAGTTCTAATAATTCATTGGGATCGAAGGCAAGAATAGTCGCGAGGCTAACCGAAGCATATTTTTCTTGTAACAATCTGGCAAAGGCGGGGAGTAAATTAACTTTTTCATTATCCATGGTAACGCCCACTTCCAAAGAAAACCAATCGCTTTTGCCGCTTTCCTTAATTTGACCATACCAATCGTCGTAAATGGCCACCGGGGCGTGGGTGAAACTCGGATCGTAAATTATTTCCCAACCTAAAGGTGGTAACTCTAATACCGCTGATGCCAAGAAGTGCATGACATCACCTTGAGTATTGCCAATATAATAATAGCGGGCATAGTCAGGTTTGACTGAAATAGGCGTTCTTTCGCTGAATCTGTATACGCCGCGCTCGGTTAATTGTTGTAAATAACTTTTTTCTATATCCCATTGTCTAGGG
>CAMFJO010000177.1 GCA_945956945.1 uncultured Legionellales bacterium
AGATAAACTGCCTAAAATAAGGCTCGCCATGTCATCCCAAATCTGGGTAGTACCGTGGCCGCAATACAGATCCGTTGTACTGGCTTGAGACACTGAAAAACGTAAAAAATCGCCTAAGGTCTGTAGGTTGCCAGTCACTTCGGTTTTTAGGGTATTTAACATGACCATAATCAAACTTATTCGTAAATATAGGAGCAGTATACAGAGGAATAGGTTTTTTTACCAATTATTAACCCATTCTTTCAAAAACCTGCTTGGCTATAAAATTGAGCAATATTCCGTTCTAATAACTTCTTTCTGAATGTCTTTTGCTACGCTATTCACCGCGGCACGAGAAAACACCGCCGTTAACGCGATAGAATCAGAGAGCTTAGTAGGAGGGGCTTTTAGCAACTGAATAAGATCATTCCTTTTGTTATGCGTAGCCACATCTATGGGGGTATAACCATAACGATTTTTTCGATAGGTATCCGCACCCGCTTCTAATAAGCGCTTTATAACCGCAGTATGCCCCCGACTGACAGCACAATGCAGAGGGGTTCGATCAATTTCGCCCTCTCCATTAGGATCCGCACCTGCCTTTAGTAACAGCGAAACCATCGCTTCTTTACCCGCATCCGCTGCAAACTGCAACAAAGTGACACCTCTTTCATCGCACCAATCAACATTAACCTCCCCTGTTTTTAGCAACTCTTCCGCCAACGCTAAATTATCGGTCTTAACAGCCTCTAATACCTCTTTGGTCATTTTTTTACCTCTTTGGTTTATTGATAACAGGTTCACTTTAAGGAGAAAGGAGAAGCATATAGTACAATATAAATGCATCTTGGTGCAAGCAAAAGATTCAGACACTCAATCAGTATCTCCTTGAAAATCAACAATATAATAAATGCATATAAATTTAATTGCTTATTTTTTAAATAAAACCCTTTGCTTTTCTTAAACTGTATTAATATTTTCTTAATCTTGATGAATTATAAAAGTGTATAATCGGTAAAAAAAGAATTTAAATGGCGGCGGAGGTTTACTGTGTCATCTAATATGCCCAAAGAAAGAACCCTGGCGGACGCCAATGAAAAATGGCGGAGATTTCACCAGGCCCTAGAAGATAAGGTGGCTTCCACTCAGAATGGCTCACGAGAAAATGCTGAGGCACCTTTATTCCATTATTTTACAGCCGGCCATCCTGACCTAAGCCGCAAGGCGGTAGAGCTCCCTGAAAAGGAAAAATTAGACCAATTCCTTTTCGAGATTGAACAAGGTAACTGGTCTTCATCCATATTCGAGGATGAAAAAGTTGAAGATATCGCACTATGGTGTTTTAGAAATGCTAAGATTTCCTATGAACAATTTCTAACGATATTAGAGCGACAACAGCAGCAATTAGATTTCCCTGATAGGCAGATGCACCTATTTCAATTACTGGATGAACACGGAAACTATACTGATTTTGCCCAACAATATTTTATCCCTGCACTAGAACAAGCTCTACATATCCAAGGCATGGTAGGCAACAGAACGATTTCAGAGGATAAAAAAGAGCAGCTACGCTCCTTGATAGCAACTCTGCCCAAATCAGAACAGATATGTTATATGACAGAAATATCTTTCGAAGATACTCAAAAAATGCTTCCAGGAACAGATCTAGGTCAGATCTCGAGTGATAGCTCAGGGGAAAATCTTCTAGGGAATATGATTAGACTTGGAGTAGCATTCTGTGAGCGCTATAAGGATCTTGATGGTAGGGAATCTTCCCAGCTCATCACTGCATCCGCCGGTGTAGAAAATGCTGTGGCACTCACCATCTATGGTGTAAAAAAACACATAGCCCCTGTCCACCGTGTTGGCAATATAACAACCAGAGAAATAGAAGAAGGTGTTCGTCAGCGGTTTAGACCTACCGCCATCACATTAAGAGAAGGTCCGCTTCTAAAGAATATCCACGATGACCCAAATCCTGCTCGTACTGCAACCACAAAACACGATAGATACCATTCAAACGTCATGTCCAGAACCCCTGAAGCCTATAGAAATGCTTTCTTTCATATGATTGATGTGACTAGAGAGAGACTTAGCTCTATGCATGCAGAAGAAAATAGCCACAGAAGGAATCCACAACCCACTCTATCCACGAGTGAAATTTGGCTGTTCACCGATGCCGAATTTTCTGTTACGAGACATTCATTAACATTTTTCAAAAAAGAAAGTCCTGCTTCACTAGAGGAAAAAACAAAGCATTTTTGTGAACTCCTAGATGCAAGAGCAAAAATCGATAACTCTAGTCCTTTTTATAATTCTGATAATAAAGTCTCTCCCTTTGGCCTGATCGTTTTTGTTGATATGTTACAAAACTCAGCGCTGTGGAGAGAGCGTTTCCAGATAGACCCAGAATTGTTGACCGGAAAAATGGGGGCGGGTTATAACCTGATTCAGCGCCTTAGCACCTGTGATGCGAATTTCTTAAATGACCCCATTGAATTACAGGCATTGAAGCTTCATATGGCCCAAAGCTGTGGTAATCTTGATAATACACAACTTGCTGGTTTGCTACAGGCAACAGAAAATTATTGTCAACAGAATGGCGGCGTGGAAGTAGTCTGCCAACTTAGGCGGAATATAAAAAGACAGGGTGAATTATTGGATACAACATTACAGACTAATCAGGTGATATTGGAAATAAACCCGCTTCATTTACCCCAACTTGATAATATTAAGACCGAATTTACGAGAACTCAGGAGGAATCAACACAAATGAGTTGGAGATCTTATTGCGCTCTATCCTAGTACTTTGTAAGGGAGCATCTTCTATAGCCCAGGGCCAAAACTTATAACGTAAATAGAACTGTAAGTATACAATGTCAACAGACTCTAATATATCTTTTTTTTCAAATCACTGTAAAAATTCTGATGCACTCCTAAAGCGAGTAATATTCTTTGTTGCACATCCCATTCATAGGCTAATAGCCATTCCTTAGCACCAGATTTAAACTTATACACAAACACCCCTGCCAAATCTCCTTTTTTTTCTACGCCTATCTGAGGATATTTGATAATTTCCAGAATTGCCGCGTCCACCAGCTGTTTTTCTACAGCAAAAAGCTTTTTATAAACTTTTCTAAAAGAGGGCATTTGTTTTATTAAAATATCACTCATCATCGCTCTTAAATTCGAATGGCTCAGCTAATGCTCTATCCATATTCTTGCTGATCAATAATTCTCTTATAAATTCAACCGGCAGATCAGGATTCTCCAAAGCGCATTTACCTATTTTGGCCCAATATTCAATTTGATGGGGAATAGAACGACATTCCGCTTTAGCCATTTTTTTCGCCTCATTGTATATCTCTTCATCGATACGTATAGGAATACCCATTTTTCTTACACCATAAAAGTTGCATTTAACTACATTTGTAGTATAGCATCTTTTATAGCCAATGGCCAATTATTTAAAAAAACCCGCTGGAAAGCCGGTATCGTGTGTTATACAGAAAAATCAGCTTGACTCCCCCGAGATCAAGATTTTCTTCTTGCATCCTTTCCATAACACCGCTTCCAGCAGGTGTGGGCATAGCTTTCCGCGGATGACAAATAGTGCCATCATTCATCTTCAG
>CAMFJO010000178.1 GCA_945956945.1 uncultured Legionellales bacterium
ATCTCTATATTAATGAACGCGGTTGGTTTTGGAGAATTAAGTCGTCAAGAGGTGGACTTTGATCGGGAATTAATAACCAGCGGTATTGCTGGCTTAAGTGCTCCTTTTTTAGGTGGCGCTGCTTGGAGTTATATGTCCGTGAGCGCGTCTTTTTTAAATTATAAAATAGGCGCTCGTTATAGAATTAATAATATTATAACAGCCTTGCTTGGGTTGGGGATTTTGTGGATGGGCGTGGAATCTTTAGGCCATATACCCCGCTTTTTGGCAGCCGGCCTGTTATTCTATATCGCATTGGGTTTTTTAGTGGATTATCTTTATAAATCCTATACGGCAGTATCTAAAAAAGACTATGCTATCATTGTTTTGATTTTTATTATTATCCTGCGAACCAATTTCTTTTATGGTATCATTTTTGGTCTGGTTATCTCTTTGTTTAAATTTGCCTGGGAATACAGCCGACTAGATCCCATTGAGGGTATTTTTTCTGGCGAGGTATTAGCGAGCCATGTCATCAGAAGCCCTAAGGAAGCACAATTTTTAATAGAGCATGGTGCGAAAATATGTTTAATTCGCTTACATGGCCATTTATTTTTCGGTAATATATACCGTATTTTTAAACGTGTACGAGCGCTATTAGATAAGCCATTTCAAAAAAACCAAATTCAGTATTTAATTTTTGATTTTTCAGCCGTGGATGGTGTTGATAGTTCTTGTAGGAGTTCTATACGTGCTTTTTTAATGAAGGCTAAAGAGAAAAAAATTGTGGTATTAACCGTAGGCCTATTTAGTGGTATCTCTAATGCGGAAAGAGAATTGCAGGGTTCTGACTTAGATAAAACCTACGATTACATTGAAGTCAACAGTGCATTGGAATGGTGTGAACAAGCCTTGCTGACACAATATCAAGGGATAGAAGCCTATGAGCACAAAGCCAGTATTATGGAATTGAAAGAAGAATTGCATCTTTCAGTTGAAGATTTTTCGGTGTTTCTCTCTTTTTGGGAAGAGCGGAAAACATTTGCCGCAAAACAGGTTGTCATTCATCAAAATGATAAAGACAGGGATATCTATTTTCTAGAGCGCGGTATTCTGGCGGTTAAAATAATAGAAGAAGGCGTAAAAGAAATCAATGTGGTGAATATTCATGCTGGCTCATTGTTTGGCGAAGTGGCTTATTATACGGGACAGACGCGTACCACCAATATAGAATGTATCAGTGAGTGCGATATTTATTGCTTGCCTTTTGAAGCCTTCAAACAGCTAGAAGAAAAATATCCGGCTATTGCTTTGCGCTTACATAAGCACATTGCGCTACAAATGGCAGAAAATATTAAATACGCTAACCAGATGTTACAGGTGGTACTACATTAGGGTCTGTTGACAATTGGTTAATCGGCTGCAAAATGAGTAGAATCGGTGCAAATACATGCAAATTCTCGTTAAATAGTATCAACTATTCGCCTCGAATTTGCATGTATTTTCCCTCGATTCCCTCATTTTTCGCGTCGACAAACCAAATGTCAACAGACCCTAGGACAGATATTATGGGAGAATAGCCCATAAATTGCAAATTAATTGAACTGATTTGACCCGATCCACTCGCTTTTCGGCTAAAGAATAAACAGGTGTTGGTAGCTGCTTGCCCGAATGATTGAAGAATTTTAGCAAAGGGGTGTATACTGTGCCCATGTTGATAGGAGAGGGCAATGACCCCGATGCGGGTTAAAACCTCGAAACAGGATGGCGTGAAGTATTGTGGCCATTCATAACGATATTGTAACGACTCGTTCACCTGCCCGTGCCTGTATAGTTACACAATATTTTAGGATAGATATGAAAGTATTAGTTACCCTTAAACGGGTCATCGATCCCTATGTCAAAATTCGCGTGCGTGCGGATGGCAGTGGAGTCGAAACGGCTAATGTGAAGATGAGTACCAATCCTTTCGATGAAATTGCCATAGAGGAAGCCGTGCGCTTAAAAGAGCAGGGCTTGGCTAGCAGCACGATTGTGGTGGCCATTGGTAGTGCAGCAACCCAAGAAAATTTACGTGCGGCCTTAGCCTTGGGAATAGACAACGCCTTATTTGTACCCTGTGAAGCATCCTTACAACCTTTAGCCGTGGCCCGTATTTTGCAAAAAATAATTGTTCGGGAAAATCCGCAATTGGTCATTATGGGCAAACAAGCGATAGACGATGACAATAATCAAGTGGGCCAAATGCTAGCCGCTTTACTGGCTTGGCCACAATGTACTTTTGCCAGTCAAATTTTACTTAGAGATGAAGGTTCTCGTGTGGAGGTGACTCGCGAAATTGATGGAGGCTTAGAAACCATATCTGCCAATTTACCCGCTGTTATCACCACCGATCTACGTTTGAACACACCGCGTTATGCGAGTCTACCAAATATTATGCGCGCTAAACAAAAACCTTTAACCACGGTGACTTTAGAAGAATTAGCGATAGAGACTCAAACTGGAATAGAAACCTTGGCAGTAAAAGCACCTAAAGAACGTAAAGGTGGTGTGATGGTGGATTCAGTCGATAGCCTGTTGGATAAATTAAAAAATGAAGCAAAGGTCATAGAATGAAAACATTAGTGATCGCCGAACACGATAACCAACAATTAAAAGCCACAACTTTAGCGGCTATTACCGCGGCAGAACAATTAGCACTGCCTATAGAGGTAGCCGTCATTGGTCATCAATGCCAAGCTGTGGTCGAAAAAGTACGTTCTATCAAAGCCGTGACGCAGGTTATTGTGGCGGACAATGTGGTTTATCAGGATCAATTAGCGGAGAACGTCGCCTTATTGCTGCATTCTTTGGCCAGTCCATATAGCCATATTATAATGGCAGCATCGACCTTCGGTAAAGATTTGCTACCGCGATTGGCAGGGTTGCTGCAAATGAGCATGGCTGCGGATATCGTCGAGATTATCGATGCCCATACTTTTGTACGCCCTATTTATGCGGGTAATGCTTTAGCAACAGTACGTTTACAGGATGCTATACATTTAATAACAGTTCGCAGTAGTGCTTTTAATAGCACATTCACACCGGCTTCACAGCTTGCTGAGGTGGAAATCTGCGACCGTATTTATGCTTTAGAAAAAACGAAACTGGTGAAAAGAGTCGAAAGCAAAAGTGAGCGCCCTGAATTAACCCAGGCTCGGGTGATTATTTCTGGCGGCCGTGGCTTACAGAATAAAGAAAATTTTGCCTTAATAGAACAATTGGCAGACAAATTGAATGCCGCTGTAGGTGCTTCTCGCGCCGCAGTCGATGCAGGTTTTGTGCCAAATGACTATCAAGTAGGGCAAACGGGTAAGATTGTTGCGCCGGATCTTTATATTGCTATAGGGATATCCGGGGCAATACAACATCTGGCTGGAATGAAGGATAGTAAAGTCATCGTCGCGATTAATAAAGATGCCGAAGCCCCTATTTTTCAAATTGCCGATTATGGTTTAGTGGGGGATCTCTTTAAGATTATCCCCGAATTGATCGATAAATTAAGGTAACTGCCTACCCCTCTGCCCGCAAGATGCGCTTAATCTGAGCTTTGGGTGGTATAGTTACCTTAACCTACAACAGGAGTAAAAG
>CAMFJO010000179.1 GCA_945956945.1 uncultured Legionellales bacterium
GTGATAATACCCTATGGCAACCCGGGACCGATCATGCGGGTATTTCAACTCAAATGGTGGTAGAAAGACAATTGCTGCAAAAAAACCAATCGCGTCACGATTTGGGCAGAGATGCCTTTGTCGAGGCGATTTGGCAATGGAAAAAAATATCAGGCTCTCGAATCACTGAACAAATGCGTGTGATGGGGGCTTCATGCGATTGGACACGCGAACGTTTTACCTTAGATGAAGGTTTGTCTGCCGCAGTCAATACCGCTTTCGTGCGCTTATACGAACAAGGTTTAATTTACCGCGCGAAGCGTTTGGTGAATTGGGATCCCAAATTATTAACGGCTATTTCCGATCTGGAAGTGTTAAATGAGGAAGAAGACGGTTTTTTATGGCATATACGCTATCCAGTCGTGGGAGTCGTGGGTCATGATGATGTCTTGGTCGTCGCAACAACGCGGCCAGAAACACTGTTAGGCGATACTGCCGTGGCAGTGCACCCAGAAGATTTGCGTTATCAACACTTAATCGGTGCAAAAGTTGCCTTACCCTTAACGGATCGTACCATTCCCATTATTGCTGATGATTATGTCGATAGAGAATTTGGCACGGGTGTCGTGAAGATTACACCTGGGCATGACTTCAACGATTACGACGTGGGTTTACGCCACCACTTGCCCATTATGAATATCTTAACCGCGGATGCCCATTTAAATGAAGAAGTCCCTGCTCTCTACAGAGGCTTGGATCGTTTTGTAGCGCGCGAAAAAGTATTAGCAGATCTGCAAACTTTAGGCTTACTCATTAAAACCGAACCCCACCGTTTAAACGTGCCGAGAGGGGATCGCTCCGGGGTTATTATCGAGCCTTATTTAACGGATCAATGGTTTGTCAAGATGGGCGAATTGGCCAAACCTGCTATTGCTGCCGTTAAAGAAGGCAAAATACGCTTTGTACCGGAAAATTGGCAAAACACTTATTTTCAATGGTTAGACAATATTCACGATTGGTGTATTAGCCGGCAATTGTGGTGGGGGCATCGTATCCCCGCCTGGTATGATGATGAAGGACATATTTTTATTGGCAAAGATGAAAATGATGTGCGTACTCGTCATCAACTTAGCGCCGAGGTTAACTTAAAACAGGATGAGGATGTCTTAGACACCTGGTTTTCTTCCGCACTATGGCCATTTTCAACTTTGGGTTGGCCGGAAAACACCCCCGATCTCAAAACTTTTTATCCTACCTCAGTGTTGGTAACGGGTTTTGATATCTTATTTTTCTGGGTCGCGCGCATGATCATGATGGGGCTAAATTTCATGCAGGAAGTACCGTTTAAGACCGTTTATATTACGGGTCTTATTCGCGATCATGAAGGACAAAAGATGTCCAAAACCAAAGGAAATGTCTTAGATCCCTTAGATTTAGTGCATGGTATCGATTTAAACACTTTAATTGAAAAACGCGTCAGTGGTTTAATGCAACCACAAATGGCCAAACGCATCGAAACAGTTACCCGCGAACAATTTCCCGACGGCATTCCTGCTTTTGGGACCGACGCTTTGCGTTTTACTTTTTGCGCGCTGGCTTCCAACGGACGCAATATACGTTTTGATCTCGCACGCTTAAGTGGTTATAGAAATTTTTGCAATAAATTATGGAACGCCGCACGCTTTATTCTCATGCAGGTCAATGATAAACCCATGGCCAAATGGCAAGATAGCGCTGTATTATCTCTGGGTGAACGGTGGCTACTATCGCGCTTGCACCATACGATTAAACTGTCTAGAGAACACCTAGACAATTATCGCTTTGATTTGTTAGCGCAACAACTGTATGAATTTTCTTGGGATGAATTCTGTGACTGGGGCTTGGAATGGTCCAAAACCATCTTACAAAGTGATGCCTCGGAAGATCAAAAAGCACAAACCCGTTATCTCTTAGCACATATTTTCGAAACATTATTAACTTTATTACACCCTATTATTCCCTTTATAACAGAAAAATTATGGTTATCCTTTAAACCATTGCTTTCTTTAAATGAGCCTTCCTTGATGGTACGCGCTTATCCATGCTATGAGGCTGCTTTACACGATGAGACTAGCGAAGAACTATTCGCTTTACTCCAAACGATTATTGTCGCTATTAGAAATATTCGTTCCGAAATGAATATTGCGCCAGGAAAACCGGTTGCCTTATCTTTAATGACGAGCAACGCTACGCTGCTTGCCAAACTAAGTCCCTATTTGGATAATCTGAAGATACTGGCACGCCTATCCTCTCTTAGTTGCATCGATAAAGCGCCTGTAGGGGCCCAATTTGCCACCGCCGAAGTGAAAGACATCACGTGCTTTGTCGATCTGGCCGATCTCATCGATATTGATGCTGAAAGAGAGCGTTTAAACAAAGAAAAACTAAGATTAGAGCAAGAGATCAGGAAATGTAGGGCCAAATTGGATAATCCACAGTTCATCGCCCGCGCGCCAGCTGCCGTGGTAGAACAGGAAACAGCCCGTTTAGCGGAGTTTAGCACTACTTTAGAAAAAGTAGAGGCTAAGCTGAAAACATTATAGAGTGATATGACATAGGATAGTAGTAACTTCGCTTGCATCTTCAGCGGCGATTAGTATATGTTTCCTAAAAATAAGGATGTTAAGGAATGATGCTTTATGCAATTGTTAAACATGTCGTTTAGTATACTCAGCAAATTAAAAAAAGCTTACCGCGACATAAATCAATTTAATTCCGTGGAAAAAAGTTACTTATTAGCCCAACTCATTTTTATTGTAGCCTCCACTATATTGCCAACGGTATTGCCCGTAGTGGTTAATACCATCACAGGAAAAGCAGCGACAGTCGGTATCATCAGCGCTATCTCTACCTGGGCTATCTTGGTATTCACCTTCTTCTCCGGTAATATCCTGAAGCTATTTTCCATGCGAAAATTTCTCATCGGACAATCCTTTATACAAACTCTCCTCTACCTCATCATCACCTTCCTTCTTTTTACAAAATTACTCACCATTCCTTTACTAATTCTCATTTTAGTCGTTAGTGGCATATTTTTTTCTTTAAGTGAACTTTTAGAAACGGATAAGAGTGGCTCTAATCGTATATTTTCTTCTGCTGCTAAAAAAGAAACAGCCCTGTATGTTTTTAATCTATTCTTTTATATCAGCATGATCATCGTTCCCATTCTATTTGGTATTGTGATCGATTCAATGGGGAAACATATTGGTATAGAAAAAGCACTGGCCATAGCTTATTTCATATTCTGTTTCATGATGCTGTCTTGTGCTATTATTTATCTAAAAAACGTCTATCCCTCTAAAGACATTCTCATTAATTTGAATGAAAACCGCACCCTGAGGAAAACCCTTCTATTTAAAGCACATAGAAATATGTGGGACGCCACGAAAATTGTTTGGCGCAACCAGGCATTAAGGTTGCGTTTCATACTAGCCAGTATCGAAGCTTTTGTGTACATGCCTTTTTCAATCGTGGTATTACCCACTTTAGCCATGGATATCTTACACCGTGGCGCAACGGGTAATGGCTTATTATTGGGTGCTATGAATGCCGGGGCCATGATAGCGACCTTATCAC
>CAMFJO010000180.1 GCA_945956945.1 uncultured Legionellales bacterium
GCAATCCAGGAAGATCTTTATGGATTGCTTCGATGCTGCGCATCTCGCAATGACGCCCCACAGGGTTCGGGAGTTATTGCGAGGTTTTATATCCCGCAATCCTAAGTGCGGTACTATATAGTGATCGCATTTTTCATTTTCCGCATTTCTAAGTGCGGTTAGTATAAATTACCTGAGTCTGGGTGAGAGGTAGGATAAGTTGAGTTTATTGGTACAAAAATATGGGGGCACCTCAGTAGGCAGTTTGGATCGCATTCGCCGTGTGGCCGAAAAAGTGATAGCAGCACGACAAGAGGGGCATGATGTCGTCGTGGTCGTATCTGCCATGAGCGGTGAAACCAATCGCCTCGTTGGCTTGGTTGAATCTTTGGCCAAGAATCCTGACCCACGCGAATATTCCGTGGTGGTGTCTACCGGTGAAATGGTGGCCATGGCACTCTTGGCCATGTGTTTAACGGAGTTAGGATTTCCAGCGCGTTCTTATACAGGTGCACAAGCGCAAATCTTTACTGAAAATAAATGTGTTAAGGCACGTATTGAACGCATAGAGCCGCATAGCTTAAAACAGGCTTTACAAGAGGGTATTATTCCTATTGTCGCGGGTTTCCAAGGCGTAGACAGCTACGGCAATATCACGACATTGGGGCGGGGTGGTTCTGATACCACAGCGGTTGCTTTGGCAGCAAGTTTGGCTGCAGATGAATGTCAGATTTATACCGATGTGGACGGTGTCTATACTGCCGATCCGCGTATTGTTCCCGAAGCCAGACAGCTTTCCCACATTACTTTTGAAGAAATGTTAGAGTTAGCAAGCTTAGGCGCCAAAGTGTTGCAAAAGCGATCGGTTGAGTTAATTGGTAAATACAAGGTGCCATTACGGGTTTTATCCAGTTTCCATGATGGTCCCGGAACTTTAATAACGTATGAGGAAGTTGCTATGGAACGTCCATTGGTGTCTGGAATTGCTTTTAATCGCACGGAAGCAAAATTGTCTATCATCGGTGTGCCCGATCAAGCAGGCGTAGCGGCAAAAATATTGCGACCCATCGGAGAAGCCAATATTGATGTGGACATGATAGTTCAAAACAAGATTGGGGATGGCTTAACGGATTTATCTTTTACCGTAGCGCGTGAAGATCACCAGAAAGCGGTCGCTATATTAGAGCAAGTAGCAGCAGCTTTAGGAGCCAAGGGGATCAGCAGTGATGCCAAAATAGCGAAGATTTCTTTAGTCGGCGTAGGCATGCGTTCTCATTCTGGCGTAGCGCCTAAAATGTTTGAAGTTTTGGGCGATGCGGGTATTAATATTCAGCTTATTGCGACCTCGGAGATCAAAATATCCGTGATTGTGGATGAAAAATATCTGGAATTAGGGGTTCGTGCTTTACATGCGGCTTTTGGTTTGGATAAAGAGGCCAATGAAGAATTTGATCCGAAGATGTAACTGGGTTTTATCGTTTAGGGTTTGTTACACAATAAATGAATAGTTCCTAGTTCGCGAGGTCCTGTTATCGTGATGCACCCCGCCGTGCTCGTGCAGGCTTAGTGCCGGAAGCCCCCATCACGGGCTACCCCGCGTTGAGGATTGCGGTATTATTAAGAAAATCTCGCGCAATGGATCTATTTCGGCCTAGCACTAAGTCCTTGAATTGTAAATAATAGGGACTATTTTTGGACTATATATTGTACATTTATAGAAAGTCATTGATTTTTAAGAACAAGCTAAAAAAGACGATTGAAGCAAAAATGAAAAATATATGATATTATTCCGTCTTTAATAATTCCTTAATGATAAGAAGGTATAATATCCGCGTGTTTATGGGATAATCTCATAGACCACACAGTTGTAAAGCATAAATGTGCCTCAGGCACAAATAAGGAGGTTTCTTGAATGTTAATTTTAACGAGACGCGTCGGTGAGACGCTGATTATTGGTGATGATGTCACTGTAACGGTACTGGGTGTCAAAGGCAACCAGGTACGTATCGGCGTTAATGCACCTAAAGATGTTTCTGTACACCGTGAAGAAATTTATTTACGGATCCAACAAGAAAAAGGCGATCCTGCAGCCAGCGAAGAGCAAAATAATTAAGCAGATAGTTTCAGATTGATTTGAATAATGCGCCTCCATGGCGCATTTTTTTTTGGAAAAGTGTATAATAGGTAACCATAAATCCCTTCCCATTTACAAAATAACAATGTTATACTGCCTGCCTCTTCCGCGGAGAGATGGCCGAGTGGTCGAAGGCGCTCCCCTGCTAAGGGAGTATGGGGTTTGTAGCCTCATCGAGGGTTCGAATCCCTCTCTCTCCACCACCGTGAAGAGGTTTTGTGTGAAATAAAAGTGTGCGCCCGTAGCTCAGCTGGATAGAGTACCTGGCTACGAACCAGGCGGTCGGGAGTTCGAATCTCTCCGGGCGCGCCATTCCTATCACACAGCAAGGTGCGAGTACTTAAGTTATTTTTTCTTTATCTTGTACAATTTATCCAGCAAACGTTGGCGCTTTAAAGGCGATAGGCGATCCAAATAAGTTAAGCCATTTAAATGATCGATCTCGTGTTGCAAACATTTGGCCATGAAACCCTCAGCGCTTAATTCTATACGCTCACCCTGTTCATTGAGAGCACTGACCACAACCCGTTCAGCGCGTTTGACGCGTTCGTGCAGGTGATCAGGATAGACGGACATACAGCCTTCATATTCAAATTGTTCGCCATCGCTTTCAATGATTTCAGGATTGATCAAGCATAAAGGATCGTCTTTGTTTTCGGAAAAATCGATGACCGTAATGGCTAAGGGTTCAGCAAAATCCAATTGTGTGGCGGCAAGTGCGGCGCAATTTTCAGTGCCATAATGGGTTTCAAACATATCGGCTATTATTTTTTTTACTTCCTCATTGACGACATCTACTTTTTTGCCCACACGTTTTAATTTGGGATCGGGATAATCTAAAATACGAATTTTTGTCATTCTTAACACTCCGGATGATTGACGGCTAAGCCGCCGCGCGATGTTTCTTTAAGGCTAGTTTGCATAGCACGGCCTGTATCTAACATGGTCTTGATAACGGTATCTAGAGATACGGTGTGTTCGCCGCTTTCCATTAAAGCGAGTTTAGCCGAGTTAACAGCCTGTACAGTTCCCATCGCATTGCGTTCAATACAGGGAATTTGTACTAAGCCTGCGATGGGATCACAGGTTAACCCTAAGTGATGTTCCATGCCAATTTCGGCAGCATTTTCTACTTGCGCGAGACTTCCGCCCAATACGGCCGTCAAAGCCCCTGCGGCCATAGAACAGGCTACACCCACTTCACCTTGGCAACCGACTTCAGCGGCCGAAATAGAAGCCCCTTTTTTATAAAGAATTGCAATGGCAGCTGCTGTTAGAAGGTAATCGATCATGCCTTGTTCGCTGTATTGGGCGCAAAATTCACGGTAATACGCTAATACAGCCGGTAAAATTCCAGCTGCGCCATTGGTGGGGGCAGTCACAATGCGGCCACCGGCGGCATTTTCTTCATTGACAGCCAGTGCATATAAATTTAACCAGAATAGAATATCTAAAAAGTTTTCTGTATTTACTTTGGCCAT
>CAMFJO010000181.1 GCA_945956945.1 uncultured Legionellales bacterium
GTACATGGGTATTTTTCGAAAGTTAGTAGCCCCGCTAATCTGCCAATTTTCAGCAGATTAACGGGGGCATTTGTTTTTATTTAGGACATTATTTCGTTGTTGTTGCTGCCGTATTGCTTGTCGTTGTGGCTGCCGGTGCTTTCATTGTTGTTGCTGCCGTACTGTTTGTCGTTGTTGTGGCGGCTGCCGGTGCCTTCGTGCTTGTTACGGGCGCTTGGGTTTTAGCAGGTGGCGTTACTGCTGTTTTTGGCGTACTAGCGGGTACACTGATAGTGTCATCGGGTACGATGCGAGTAGTTGCTCCATAAATGACCAGAACACGCTGGTTCAGGCTCAATTGCAAGGCTTGGGTTTGCGTCACAGAAATAGTTGAATTATTGTCCAATTGAATGATGTATTCATAACCTTGGTCTTTACTCAATTGTTTCTCGGCTTCATTACCAATTAAACCGCCCACGACAGCACCACCTGCCGCCCCGACGATATTCACGGCGGTAGAGTTACCAATGAGACTACCTGCCGCACCACCTGCTACGCCACCGGCTACGGCGCCGATACCGGTATTTTGTTGGATTTTAACGGGGCGTATGCCGATAACGGTACCTTTCACCACGCGGCTGGCCACACCCACTTCACTACCACTGTAAGTATTGGGTGATACGCTGGGCGCGCAGGCTGTTAATACCGTCATTAAGGTGAGCGCGGAACTGATAAGAAGGGTTTTTTTAGTAGACATGATTCATACCTCGTTGTTTGTTGTATTTAGTAATTGTTAACTATTACGCCACAATTGGCATTATTTTAGACAAGTTTAAAACCATTTGTCAATACACTCTCCAAAATCGGTTTTTAGGCGAGGCGGCGAAAAAGCGCGCCAAACACGCATAACAACCAAATACGAAGAATATCGCTTGAAAATCATACCCATTATCCCCAATTTAGACTATAAATATAGAGGGGGGAGAGGTACTCTTTATGGATATGAATCAATTTACACAAGCTTTTTTAAAGGCACTAGAGCGTGCTCAATCTATTGCCGTAGAGCATGAGCACCAATTTATAGAACCGCAACATGTGCTAATAGCCTTATTAGAATCAGCGAGCACAGTAGGGCAATTGTTGAATGAATGTGGTATTGCGCTACCTGTATTGAAAAGCAGATTAGAAGCATTATTAAACAGCATGCCGCAAGTGGCCAATGTGGTGGATGTGCATGTCTCACGCGATCTGCAACGGGTCTTATTAGGTTGTGAGAAACTGGCACGAGAACATCAAGATCAGTTCATTTCCAGTGAATGGTTTATTTTAGCGGTGTTGGATGTAGATTGTCCTTTAAGTCAATTGCTGGAAGAATTGTACAAAGCGACTAAAATGGGCGGAAACCTGAAGCAACAGTTAATATTATCGGTAGACAAACTACGAAAAGGAGAAAAAGTGATGAGTGAAGGCGCTGAAGATGCACGTTTTGCCTTACAAAAATACACAGTCGACTTAACGGCGCGTGCTCTGGAAGGTAAACTGGATCCGGTTATCGGTCGTGACAGTGAAATTAGACGTACCATTCAAGTGTTACAAAGACGCACTAAAAATAACCCTGTATTAGTGGGAGAACCAGGTGTGGGTAAAACCGCGATTGTGGAAGGCCTGGCGCAACGCATTGTCAATAAAGAAGTACCCGAAGGATTACGCAATAAAAAAGTGCTGGCCTTGGATATGGGCGCTTTGGTGGCAGGCGCCAAATATAGAGGGGAATTTGAAGAACGCCTAAAAGGTGTATTGAATGAATTGAACAAACAAGAAGGGCAGGTGATTTTATTTGTCGATGAATTGCATTTGATTGTGGGCGCGGGTAAAGCAGAAGGGGCGATGGATGCAGGTAATATGTTAAAGCCGGCATTGTCTCGGGGAGAATTGCATTGCATCGGCGCCACAACTTTGGACGAATATAGACAGTACATTGAAAAAGACGCTGCTTTGGAGCGACGTTTCCAAATGGTATTAGTGGATGAACCCAGCGTGGAGGATGCCATTGCTATTTTACGCGGCTTAAAAGAGCGTTATGAAATTCACCATGGGGTGGAGTTAACGGATAGAGCTATTGTGGCGGCTGTCACTTTATCCCATCGTTATATTTCTGGGCGAAAATTACCTGATAAAGCCATCGATCTGATCGATGAAGCGATGAGCCATATCCGCATGGAAATAGATTCCATGCCAGAAGAAATGGATAGAATAGAGCGGCGTCTTATCCAATTGAAAATTGAACGGGAAGCTTTAAAAAAGGAAAAAGATGAGGCCTCCAAAAAACGTATGCAAGATTTGGAAACTGAAATTGAAAAACTAGAGCGCGAATTTGCCGATTTTGCTGAAGTGTGGAAAGCAGAAAAAGCCGCTATTCAAGGGACTAAAGGTATCAAAGAAAAATTAGAAGCAGCGCGTATGGAAATGGAAGCCGCACGCCGCGCGGGCGATCTGGCAAAAATGTCAGAATTACAGTATGGTCGTATTCCCGAATTGGAAAAGCAATTACAAACTGCCAGCCAACTGGAATCACAACCCAAACAATTGGTGCGCACCGCGGTGACGGAAGAAGAAATTGCCGAAATTGTCTCAAAATGGACGCATATTCCCGTTAGCCGCATGTTATCGGGTGAAAAAGAAAAGTTATTGGCAATGGAAGATACCTTACACAGCCGTTTAGTGGGTCAAGATGAGGCGGTGGCAGCCGTAGCCAATGCAATTCGTCGTTCGCGCGCGGGTTTATCCGATCCCAATAGACCCATAGGTTCTTTTTTATTTTTAGGACCTACGGGCGTGGGCAAAACGGAATTGTGTAAGTCTTTGGCACAATTTTTATTTGATACCGAAGATGCCATGATCCGCATCGATATGTCCGAATTTATGGAAAAACATTCAGTGGCGCGCTTAATTGGTGCCCCGCCGGGTTATGTCGGCTATGAGGAAGGCGGGTATTTAACCGAAGCCGTGCGTCGCAAGCCTTATTCACTGATTTTATTTGACGAAATTGAAAAAGCACATACCGATGTATTTAATATTTTATTACAAGTTTTAGACGATGGTCGGTTAACGGATGGTCAAGGACGTACGGTGGATTTTAAAAACACCGTTATCGTGATGACCTCCAATTTGGGTTCCCATTTAATACAAGAATGTGTACAAAAAGGGGAAGATGACTATGCGGCGATGAAAGCTAAAGTCATGGAAGTAGTCAGTGAGCATTTTAGACCTGAATTCATTAATAGATTGGATGAAATTGTGGTCTTTCATCCTTTAGATGCCGCACAAATCAAGCACATTGCGGGGCTGCAAATCGACCGATTGGCAAATAGATTAAAGGCAAAAGACATTGGTTTGAAATGGGATGAAGCCGTGCTGGATTATTTAGCCGAGCGGGGGTATGATCCCGTGTATGGTGCGCGGCCCTTAAAGCGCACGGTGCAGCAATGTTTGGAAGATCCTTTAGCACAGCAATTATTAAAGGGAGACTATCTGCCGGGAGATACGGTGGAAGTCAGTGTGAAAGGCAGCGATTTACAATTTCACTGTAAGAAATTAAAGGGGACATAACC
>CAMFJO010000182.1 GCA_945956945.1 uncultured Legionellales bacterium
GTCATCTTGGATCCCGTAGGCACCCGCTTTACCCTGCCATTCATTGATGGCAAGATAATCTTGAATTGCTTTCTCCGATAAATGTTGAAAAACAACCTCTGTCTTCGCAAGACCCGTTTCCATTCTGTTATTTTCCACATCGATGACAGCGACACCGCTAATGACCTGATGTGTTTTGCCTGATAAAATAGTCAGTATCTCTTTAGCATGGCGTTCATCCTCCGCTTTTCCTATTATTGTGCATTGTCCATTATCGACAATTTGAATCAGAGTATCGGCCGCAATAATGATACCTTCTCGTTTAGACGTGGCTACTGCCTTTGCTTTTTCTATTGCTAAAATAAGGGCTAACTTCTCTGGTTCATCAGGTATACTTCGTTTATAGCCCTCTTCATCGACATTTGAAATTTCAATAGAAAAAGGGATATTTACTTTTCGTAATAATTGCGCTCTTCCCGGCGACTGCGAGGCTAAAATAACCCGTTTACCGGATAATAACTGAGAAATACTTTTGTTTGTCTCTACTAAGTTCATGTTAATTTCCATCTGGTCTGAGATAACAAAATGACGGCCCACAGAGAATAGCTAATACACTAGCTACTCCAAGATACGAAGTAAAGCAGAAGAACTATGTAAGACGCCTCAAGGTTTGGCTGTCTCTCAGGGTCAAACCGTGCGCCGCAGGGATGCGGCGCCCGAGCCTACAGGGAAGTATTCAAGCGTGTTTGACACAAGAGCAGCCAAAACTTGAGGCCAGAACTTAAAATTTTCTAGTTCGCATCTTGAAGTACTTTCGATATAGTGAATCTTCCACCAAAGCCTAAGCCGCAACCGCCCCTTTCTTTGCTGGTTTTGCCGCCACCGCTTTTTCTGCAACACCTTCCAAAGCCGTTAATATCGCCGGTAAAAAGGCCGCAAACTCACCGCTACACAATACAAATTCAGTATCGAACTGATCGATGGTAGTTTCGCTACTGACTTCTTCTGCTTCCTCTTGAATCAGATCGGTGAATTGTATACGTTTGATGCTAAAATCATCTTCCAAAATAAAAGTCAGGCGTTCACGCCACATCATTTTGGCTCTAAATAATTCCTTGCCTGCCAACAAATGTTGTGTCACTTCCTCGCTGCAAACTTCCTGGTTTAGACATTTGATCACATTCTTAGCTTGCCTGGGATCGCGCAATTCGCAATAATCCTTAAATTCAAATTCTTCCACCAATCTGCCTTCGATGGCCCATTGCGTTAGGGTCCGGCTAATGGAATTTTCTACACTAATGGGTTCTAATTGTAAGTTAGGCAATGATTTCTTCAATAAAATAATAAATTCTTCGGCTTTAGCGCGGCGCGCCACATTCAAAATCAACCATTGATGACGCTTGTCAAAATAGGCATAGGTGACGTCACTCTTACTAAATGCCCGTGGTAATAAATGTAGCGTAACTTCTTCTTGCAAAGCACGTTTATCGCGCGCACTCACCTTGCGGCCTTCCTGCTCTATAGCCGCTATTTTTTGCAATACTTGCTCACGAACCACACTTTGCGGCAATAATTTTTCTTCCTTACGCAGCGCTATCATCACACAACCTGCCGCTTCATGCGTTAATCTATCATGTCCCGCTCCCAAAGGCGGCGCCCAACCGATAGTCAAATGTTCTAATTGCCCACAAGGACGACTCGGTAAATCTGCTAATAATTCGTGCAATTCTTCGGCGGTGTACTCAAAAGGAGTCAACACTTTATACGCCAGTATATTTTTAAACCACATAAAAACCTCTCTTGATTATCTAAACGGCATGATAGCATATTTGCATAAATATGAATTGTAACCATTCACCACTTTATCCATGTTGTTACGGTAGCACGATATTTAACGCGGGGTGCATCACGGTGACAGGACCCCGCGAGCTATTAGCGATAACTTAACCTAGGATCTGTTGACATTTCGCTTCGGCAAACGAATTGTCAACAGACCCTAAGGTGGTGAATGCTCACAACGAATTTGCCTCATCTCTCTAAATCGGTTAAAATTTTATCTTTTGAGAGCTATTCACATTCATGCTACCCAAACGTCATTTACACTTAAATAACTTCAGTGCCAGCATTAATGACCATGAATTGTTCAATGCTATCGCTGTATCACTGTTTTCTGGCTCTCTTTTACACATTCATGGTGCCAATGGCAGTGGCAAAAGCACGCTATTGGCGATGATAGCAGGCTTAAAGCCTCTCCAGGGTCAATTATATTGGCAAGATAATGGACAGAATAAAGCCCTTGTTGAGAATGATATCTTTTATTTAGGCCACAAACCTGCCATCAAAATGGCCTTAACTGTCAGTGAAAATATACGTTATTTACACAGTTTGCATGAGGGGAAAATAGAAAATAGCGCCACTTTGCTGGATTCCCTGGGACTCAGGCAACAAGGTCACACCTTGGCACAACACTTATCCCAAGGACAACAACAAAGACTAGCCTTGGCACCTTTATTATGGGTAAAACAACCGCTATGGTTATTAGATGAACCCTTAGTCGCGCTGGATAAAACCGCCAAAGAATGGTTAAGTGGTTTATTCAATCGTCATTTGCAGCAACAAGGCTTTATTATTTTAGCAAGCCATGAAGCTTTATCCGGCATAAACCATCCTATCCAGCATCTTTTTTTAGGGGCGGTAAATGCTTAAGACTTCTTCTGTTTTTACCGTATTATTGCAACATGAGATCAAAATGCAGTATAGACAAAGTGCGCAATGGCTAACACCGCTTGCTTTTTATTTATTTGTGGTATGCTTATTCCCCTTTGCCCTCGGTAGTATGCAAAGTATTCTTCGCCAAAGTGCTGCTGGCATCATTTGGGTTGCCTTATTGTTATCTTTATTGATGTCCTTACCCCGTTTATTTCATTCGGATTTAAACGATGGCAGTCTGGCCCAATATTGTTTACGCCCTTCACGTTTAATGCCCTATATCAGTGCGAAATTATTGGCTTATGCGATCTTATATATCCTACCTTGCTTGTTGCTAACCCCTTTATTGGCGCTTTTATTTTATTTACCTTTTAGCAGTATTCTCGTGCTGGTGTTAACGCTGGCTTTGGGTAGCCCTATCTTATTATTGATTGGTAGCTTAGGCGCAGCCCTCACTTTGAAAGCGCGTGAAAGTGGTGCCCTCCTCGCTTTGGTGATCTTTCCCTTGTATATTCCTGTCTTGATTTTAGCCTTAAATTGTGTAAATCTTGCCGAGCAAAATTTACCGATCAATGCGCTCTTAGCCTGGTTAGGCGCTTATTGCTGTGTCGCGATAGCACTTATCCCCAGCGCTTTAAAAGCCATTTTGAAAATTGGAGTTGCCTAAATGCAGTGGTTAACACGCTATTTTTTAGTCCCTAAACAATGCTATCAATTGGCGCAAAGCCTTTTGCCTTGGTTGATCGCCTGTTGGCTGATTACCCTCAGTTATGGATTGGTAGCCGGTCTATGGTTTGCTCCCCCTGATTATCAACAAGGCGATGGTTTTAGAATCATTTACGTGCATGTACCCAGCGCGCTTCTAGCGATGGGCATTTATACCCTAATGGCCATCAC
>CAMFJO010000183.1 GCA_945956945.1 uncultured Legionellales bacterium
CTAGTCGTCGGCAGCGTCAGATGTGTATAAGAGACAGTCCAATACCACCACTTCAATTTCATCACCCAATTGGACGACTTTGCTTGGATGGATGTTTTTATTGGTCCAGGACATTTCAGAAACGTGCACCAAACCTTCCACCCCTTTATCCAGCTCTACAAAGCAGCCATAATCGGCAATGTTGGTCACACGACCTTTCAAGCGTGAGCCCACGGGATATTGATTCACGGTATTAAAGAAAGGATCGTCGCCCAATTGCTTCATGCCCAAGGACACACGTGAACGTTCTTTGTCAAACTTCAAAACAGTCACTGACACTTCTTGACCGACGGACAATAATTCACCGGGGTGTTTAACCCTGGTCCAGGACATATCGGTAATGTGCAACAGACCATCAATACCACCCAAGTCCACAAAAGCACCATAGTCGGTTAAATTCTTCACCACACCCACGACCACTTGGCCTTCGTATAAGCCTTCTAATAAAGCTTGACGTTCTGTGCTGCCTTCGGATTCCACCACTGCACGGCGTGATACGACGACGTTATTGCGCTTGACGTCCATCTTAATCACTTTAAATTCAAGTTCTTTGCCTTCTAATACGACAGAGTCACGCACTGGACGGACATCGACCAAAGAGCCCGGTAAGAAAGCGCGTACCGATTGGATATCGACCGTAAAACCGCCTTTGACTTTACCGCTGATCACACCCACTACGGTGGCTTGTGAATTATAGGCTTTTTCCAGATCGATCCAGGCTTCCAAACGTTTCGCTTTTTCACGTGATAATCGTGTTTCACCAAAACCATCTTCTAAGGCTTCCAATACCACATCAACGGTATCGCCTTCTACGATTTCTAATTCGCCCTTATCATTTAAAAATTGTTCTCTGGGAATAACACCTTCCGATTTAAATCCGGCATCGACCGTGACATAATCTTTATCAATACGCACTACTCTACCCTGGCAAATCGCGCCGATGTCTAATTTTTCTTTAGCAAAGCTTTGTTCTAATAGAGAGGCGAATTCGCCTTGTTTGACATTTATCATAAATAGTTTCCTAGGCTAACGCCCATTTGTTGTTGTATCATCGCTTGTGAGCTTTTAGCCACGATACGGTTAAAATTCAGTCTTAAAATTCAAGACCACCTACTGACTTCCTGTTCTAATGCAGCCCCTGTCAGTATACACTGACAGGAAAAGCCCCATCCCTACACTTTTTCTTGCTGACACAAATCCCACTGCAACACCACTTGCGTAAATACCTCATCCACCGATAAAATCGTGGTATCGATGATAATGGCGTCTTCCGCGGGTCGTAGGGGGGCGACAGCCCTAGTTCTATCTCGTTCATCTCTTTCAATGATTTGAGCAAAAACATCCTTTAGAGTAACATTTATTGTCTGCGCAATCAACTGTCTGTGTCGACGGATAGCCCTGGCTTCAGGAGAAGCATCCAGAAAAATCTTCAACTGAGCATTAGGAAATATGACGGTACCCATATCGCGCCCATCCGCCACCAAACCAGGAAATTGGGCAAATTGGCGTTGACAGGCCATTAAGGCGGTACGAATAGCAGGATAAACGGACAATTGTGAGGCGGCTGCCCCTATGTGCGGCTCTCTAATACGCGCGGTAATATCTTCTTCATTCAATAAAACATGCATTACGCCTTCGGCGTCCGTAGAAAAATGAAGCGCTAAATCCTTAATCAGCTTTAATAAGCCCTCACAATCTTCTATAGAAAGATGTGATTTTTCAGCGGCAAAGGCGACTACTCTGTAAATGGCGCCACTGTCCAGAATATGCCAATTCAGTTTTTTGGCCAACAAATGGGCTACAGTCCCCTTGCCAACGCCCCCCGGGCCATCGATCGTAATAACAGGCACCGCGGCTGTATTTTGCATAACACATCCCCTTAAAACTGCTCTCATACTTGTAATTGCAGGCATTCTAGCATAAAGTAAGCATTATCAACCAGCATGAACCTGTGGGAACTATCACACCTATGAAAAAGACCTTTTCCATCATAGCCCTTATTATTGTTATTATTGCAGCCTTACCCTTTATTACCGGTCTAGTCGCTAAAAATCGCTTTGAAAATCTGGTAGCGCAAATACAGGCACAAAATCCTAATTTAACGCTCCACACGAATTATCATTTGGGATGGTTGTCTTCACGCGCTCAGGTCGATTGGAGCCTTAATAGCGCAGCCACACAAATGCCCGCGCTACAACATGAGGTCATCGTCCATCATGGCCCGCTCGCTTTTTTTCGAGATGAAAAAGGCCATAACCGGTTCTTCTTAGGTATTGCCGTCCTCAATGTGGAATTGCCACAATTTACCAAAAACCCGCTATTTACCATAGACTTTCAAAAGAAAGTTTTTAGCAATACCATTCACATCCCTTTCAATCTGCATTACCGCATTCGTTTACATGCTCTACTTCAAGCGACCGTCAGCGTGGGGAATAAACCGCTGTTTCAGCTTAATTTAGACAACCTGATGTTACGTTGTAATTTTACACACGATTTAAGTAAAGTACAGGGCCAATTTTTGGTGGATAATTTTAAAATTATGAACGATGCAACCCCGTATTTAACTATCCCTAAAATAGAAATTAATATTAACCACCATACTAAAGAAGGTGTTTACCTCGGTAATGAGTCCGTTTACATTCCCAGTATTGATCTTCTACTTCCCTCATTTGTGCAATTTAAAATGCAAACGCTCACCTCTTCCTTTATAGGAGAACAGGACAAAAACAATGTCACCTATAAGATGGGTCTAAGTATGAACAATGCTTCGTACAATGGTGAATCCTATGGCCCCTTTGCTTTTGATTTTCAAATTGGCAATTTAAGCTTCAAAGCCTTATCGCAAATACAACAAAAAATACAGGCTTATGTCAAAGCTAAAGCAGAACACCCAGACAATGCGGATGCGCTGCAAGATACACTGGCAGAAGATTTGAGAACATTATTGCCTACCCTGATACAGGCAAATACCACACTGACTTTAAAGCAATTGGATTTTTCTATCCCTACGGGTAGCGTCCGCTCTAATGGAACTCTGGTTTTCTCACAAACCCCTAAAACTCTGGATATGGATACATTAAGACAAAATGCTGAATTAAATTATCATTTGGCCACCAGCCAAGATTTAGCACAAACCTTAATTCGTACTTTATTAAGCAAAAGCTTAGGCCCAATGAGCAATACCTCAGATGCCCAAAGCATTTTAGCTCAACTCATACAGATGGGTCTTATTAAAGAAAGCAATGGTTTTTATGGATTGGATATTCAAATTAAACAAGGTATACCCTATGTCAATGAACGCCCCTTTAATCCAGCCATATTACAACAGCTACAGCTGGCCCCATCGGCCGCAACGGCCACAACACCGGTGGCACCAGCGGCAATGAAATAACTTAGGTCGAGGGAAAAACTTAATTCCCTTGTGGGCCCTCATTGCGAGAATTAAGTCATGACTATCTCAAAACAAAGCACAGTTCGTGCAGCGGGGTGGCACGTGATGGGGGTCCCCGGCGC
>CAMFJO010000184.1 GCA_945956945.1 uncultured Legionellales bacterium
CGGTAACATGGAACTGCATTTGGATCGGCGGATTGCTGAGAAGCGTGTATTTCCTGCGATTAACATTAACCGTTCCGGGACGCGTAGAGAAGAATTAATCATGACACCCGATGAATTGCAAAAAGCATGGATTTTACGCAAGATATTACATCCTATGGATGAAGTAGCGGCCATAGAGTTTTTAATGGATCGCTTGAAATCAACCAAAACAAATGAAGAGTTTTTTGAAGCAATGAAGGGCTAATAATTTGGTTCCCTATATCGTTCACATCAAACCGAATGATCTTATCTTGATGGTTAATCCAGGCGAAACGGTGCTGGAAGCAGCGCTTCGCCAAGGCTTTAGCTTTCCTTTTAATTGTCAAAATGCCGTTTGTGGTACCTGCATGGGGCGAGTCTTACGCGGTAAAATAGAATATACCAATGATGCTGAAGCAGAATTGTGTGAGGAAGAAAAGGAAGAGGGTTATACTTTTTTTTGTAGCGCAAGACCACAAAGCGATTTAGTGATAGAGATGTTTAATGTGGAAGCGCCGGTGGTGGATGAAGGTAGAACCGTGCCGTATTTGGTCCGATCTCATCATGCTTTCTCTCCCAATACCTTGTTATTGGAGTTGTACCCACAAGATACGAAAAATGCATTGTCCTTTAGAGCCGGACAATACCTGTATTTACGGCAAAATGGAGAATCTCATGCCTATTCTATTGCCAATGCGCCTGATGACAGTCAGCGCATAGAGTTGCACATACGCCACACGGAAGAAAATACTTTTGCTAAAGAAATACTAAGCTTAGCGGCTGAAGGCAAACCTTTGCTGTTATCGGGCGCGCATGGGCATTGCGTATTGCACCATAAACCACCTGTACCCACTATTTTATTGGCCGCGGGCACAGGGTTTTCGCAGATGAAGGCATTAATAGAAGAAGCCTTAAAACTCTCTCTTCAGAGTCCGATCTATCTATACTGGGGTGCACGCAAGAAAGAGGATTTATATGCGCATGAGTTAGCTTTGCAATGGGCAAAGGAGTATCCTTTTATTCATTATCATGCGATGTTATCTGCTCCAGATGAAAATACCTGGACAGGTGGCGTAGGCTACATTTATGAATATGTGGTGACACAACATGCCGATCTCAGTGGCTTTCAAGTGTATGCCAGTGGTCCACCGGATATGGTATTTTCTGCATTACGTCTATTTGAAGCGCATGGTCTAAAGCGGGATTTTATGTACTCCGATATGTTATTAGGAAAGTAAAAGGATGAAGGGTTTATCGCGTTTAGTTTTGGCGAGCCGCAATCAAGGCAAAATAGATGAGTTACAACCTTTGTTGGCACCTTTAGGAATAGAACTTATTTCTCAGGCTGATCTAGGCATCGCTTCAGTAGAGGAAACAGGTTTAACCTTTGTCGAAAACGCCTTGCTTAAAGCGCGCCATGTGTGCGAACAATCGGGATTACCTGCTTTGGCAGATGATTCGGGTTTGTCCGTAGACGCCTTGAATGGAGCACCCGGTATTTATTCGGCACGCATTGCCGGAAGTGATGCGAGCGACAGCGAAAAAGTGCAGGTGTTATTGCAACAGATGCAGGCTGTTCCCAAAGGCTTTAGACAAGGTTGTTACCATTGCGCTATTGTGTTGATGCGTCATCCTTTGGATCCGGTACCCTTGATTGCCGAAGGACATTTAGAAGGCGTTGTCTTAGAAGCACCGCAAGGTGCAGAAGGCTTTGGCTTTGATCCCGTATTTTATTTGCCAGAACACCAGTGCACGGTGGCGCAATTATCCGCTGCGCAGAAAAATAAGATAAGCCATAGAGCACAGGCGGTTTCAAAGTTGCTGATGCAGCTGGAACCTTTAGTTTGATAGAATCAATTTTTAGTATCTAGAGCAACTAAACCTTGGAGCAAGAACTTAAAATTTTTCTAGTTCGCATCTTGAAGTGCGATCACTATATATTGCATAAAGTATAAAGAGTATTATACGGGTAATACCCTAATAGCTTAAATGGAAACCTAATTTGTGAATACAGCCTTATCCGAAGCTTTTGCGCTACACCAACAAGGCGATCTCATTGCTGCTAAAGCAAAGTATCAAGCTGTTTTAGAAAACAATCCGCAGGAGTTTGAAGGTCTGGTGTTATTGGCTATGTTGCTGATACAGGAAAAAGAGTATGCGGATGCTCTAAGCTATTTTTTACAAGCGGAAAAAGAAGCCCCTACGCACCCTCAAATTCAGGTGCATTTGGCCAACACCTATAAATTGTTAGAAAACCCCGAATTAGCACTACAACATTATCAAAAAGCACTCACTTTAAAACCAGATTATGCTGAAGCACATCACAATCTGGCGAATTTGTATGCACAGCTAAAGAATAACCAGGATGCTATTGTCCATTATGAAAAAGCAATCGCACTTCAACCTAACTATATTGCTGCCTACAACCATTTGGCTTTGTTGTATTTAAGACAAAACCATACCCATCTTGCTAAAAACCATTTCAAGATTGTGCACAATAGTGAGCCGCATAATGTTCTGGCCTGCTATCATTTGGGTAATTTTGCCTTGGAAGAAAATGCCTTATCAGAGGCCCTAAGCTATTATGAACAAGGGCTTAATGGTGATGCGAATTACATACCACTTTTAACCAATCTCGCGGCGACGCATTTAAAACTAGGTAACAAAGACAAAGCGATTCTGTTGTATAAACATATCTTACAAATAGACCAAGACGATCCGCTAACGCACATGAATTTAGCAGCCGTTTATTTGCTGGATAAAAATGATAGGCTGGCCATTAAACATTATAGCTTGGTGTTACAATTAGATGAAAACAACTTTAATGCGCATTTTAATCTGGGCACCATATTTATGGACAAGGAAAGTTATGATATGGCGAGCAGTCATTTTCAAACGGCGGTTGCTTTATTACCTGAAAATGCCGATGCCCATTATAACTACGCTACTTGTTTGTTAAAGCAAAATTTACCACAAACAGCCTTGCATCATTTAAGACAAGCACTCAAGCTGGCCCCCGATAATGCTATTTTTAAGTTTAGATTAGCAGCTGTATCAGGAGAGGATAATCCAGCGCGCCCGCCCGTAGATTATATACGCACTTTATTCGATCGTTATGCAGAGCGTTTTGATAAAGATTTGATACAGAGTTTACACTATAAAGCACCAGAGTTATTGTGTGCTTTGTTGAAAGAACCGCTGGCGCAAATTGCCAGCCCTATCGTGGTGGATATCGGTTGTGGAACAGGATTGTGTGGTGAACATTTACAGCATTTTGGCGCACAACTGATTGGTATTGATTTATCGCCAGGCATGTTGGCGATTGCCAAAGATAAACACATTTATCAAGAACTGATAGAAGGTGATATTGCTGAAATATTGAATGAGCGTTATTTTCATGCCGATGCGCTAATAGCAGCGGATGTATGGATTTATTTTGGGGATTTGTCTCATTTATTACAACAGGCGTTGAAACAGGTTAAATCGGGCGGTTTTCTGG
>CAMFJO010000185.1 GCA_945956945.1 uncultured Legionellales bacterium
CCATAGGATAGATCTGCGTAATTTTATTCTCTTTATCCCGCACCACTTTAAAAGCACCTGTATTGTAAATAGTGTGTACGGTGATTTCGCGTCTATTTAACTCCATCAATAAGGAATCGACCAGAAATGGCATATCGTCCTGAACCAATTCCACAATAGTGTGCTTAGATTGCCAACCAACCGTTTCAAATTGAGGATTAAAGACCCGTAATTTTACTTCTCCGGGTTTGCGGTAATACACTTCATTCCAAAAAGAAACAGTCGCCGCAAATAAATCGGCTCGACTATGCGTCGTTAAATCTTCATAAGACGCCGTCGCATAGAGATGATCAAGGAATTGAATAAACAATTCAGCTTGTGTAGGGCTCATTTTCTCACGAGCCATCGCGCCTAATTCGGCGAAAATTTCGCGGCGTGCCGCGCTATTGCCGGCTGAGTACGCTCTAATACTGTCTTTACGAATAACCGCTTGTCGACTTGAAGAATGTTCAGACATGGTGAGTTAAACTCCTGATTCTGTATTATTTGAAGTCACTATTTCCTCCCGCAGATAATTGGGTAAAATCTGCTCAGGCTTAAGTTCTTTTTTGTCCTTATACGCTCTGTGCGCCAAAGATATCATATCTTCGGCATAAGGCAACCGATCTGACGGCGATATATAACATGTCTTGAGACCTTTAGCTAGTAGTGGATACTGTATAAAACCATCCCCCACGCCTGCCCATTCTGTGGAATGAGACCCGGCTGTCTTTGCACTTATAAGAGACAAATCTTGTTGAGAAACCATTATTTCGCCGTCCCAAATAAAACTGTGTCTATAGACTTCTTCCTTGCGCGCATCCATTGCCACAATGACTTTTTCTTCACCATAGCGTTTATAGACACCTTGGGCCAAGATGGCCAAACTATCAATGGCAATGACTTTTTTCTGCCAGGCAAAGGCCAAGCCTTGGGCTACGGCCACACCGATCCTTAAGCCTGTAAAACGGCCTGGCCCCACACTCACCGCCAGAACGTCTATACCTTTGGCAGTCACGCCGGCTTCCTGTAATAAATCGTCTATTAAGGTTAAAATATGTTCTGCTTGAAAGTTTTCAGTGGCCGCCAGGCGTTGGCTTCCATCGCTTAAAGCTACGGATGACAGGGTTGCAGAAGTCTCTATACACAATATCACGGGCTATTCCTCTAAAAACTCACGTTTGGCAGCCACGTCCTTCCAGGCATCGGCATCGGCCGGCGGCGTTTTCATATGCGTAATATTCGGCCATTTCTGGGACAATTGCCGATTTAATGCTAAAAACTCCTGCTGACCCTCTGGTAATTCATCTTCAGCATAAATGGCATTGACGGGACATTCTGGTTCACATAAGGCACAGTCAATGCATTCATCCGGATTAATGGCCAAAAAATTAGGGCCTTCGTAAAAACAGTTCACAGGGCATACTTCAACACAATCCATGTACTTACAACGTATACAACTTTCAGTAACGACAAAGGTCATGATAATTAATCTCCACAAGCAAAAGGGGTTCCACAGCCCAAGGAATATTGCGCCTTGTCTTTATCCTGGGACTGATTACGCGCCCATTCTACCACTGCCCTTATGCCTTGTGCACCACCGTGAGTGCTGGGTGCAAATAAGGGTCGCGCCAAAGCATCCTCTAATTCCGCTACCTTTTTTTGATCGAGTTCGTTTAAACGACTTAAATCAGCGGGCTTACTGTGTACACAGGGAGCACATTCCAAACTGCGATGGTACAAAGGCTTAAAACCACTGCGCCGGATTAAATCGTAAAAAGAATCGTCTATGAGATCGTACAAAGGCTGCCACACACGACGCTCACCAAAATGCGGCGAATGATTTTCCCATTCGTGCAATACCACATCGCCACGATTTTCCATGACGTGTTTGGGTAATACAATGGTCGCTTGACAAGCACTATCGATTTCATCTAACCATTCTAAAAAAGCAAGACCTTTTAACCAACCGGCACAGGTTGGAGATTGTGCGCTGGAAAATTCTTGGCGTTTTAAAACCAGTTCTGACCAAGTCATCACTGATTTTAAAGTCTGGGTGCTAAAACCGTAAGCTTGCGCCAAGGCTATGCCTTGTTGTACGCGTTGTTGCCAGGATTCATCTGCAGCGGCAAATCCCGTCTCCATATGACACACCGTGACATTCTCTACCTTATTTTCATGTGCCCATTGAATAAGCGCAATCGTTCCATCGCCATAATTGCCAAATAGTATGTTCATCGTTTCTCAGTATCCATCACTCTATAGTGCCCGCACTTAGAATTGCGGTATTTTAGTTTCTTGTTCGCGGGGTCCTATCACCGTGATGCACCCTGCCGTGCTCATGCTTGCGCGCGCCGGAGACTCCCATCAGGTGCCACCCCGCTGCACGAATTGTACTTTGTATTGAGATAGGTATTGCTTAATTCCCTCATTTTTATGTACGGCTAATATATATTAAGTTACCTAGAAAATAAGCAGTGAGTTGTTGTTGTAAAGTCTCACTCAGCATCGCCTTTACTTCCAAATACCACGCATCTTGCAAAGGAAAGTGGCGACACTTAACCGCGTCTTTTTCTGTCATCAAGAGTGTCTTCTGTTCATATGCTAATAATTCCTGTCTGGTATAAGCATGGTGATCTCTAAAAAAGTGAGCCTCACACCGTATATGCAAATCTTGTAGTGTCTTTAAGAACCGTTGCGGATATCCAATAGCCGTGATCATCGCGACGCTTTGATCGGCAAATGCGCTTAAAGAACGTGTGATTTCGGGTTGTGTCACAGAACGAAAACACTGCGGCTGTAGAAAAAATCGCTGCTCATATTGTTCATCCGTGCTGTGGTAAATCACCCAAGGTGTGGTATTTAGACGTGCGGTCCCTTCTCTTAAAGGTCCTGCAGGAAGACAAAAACCATTGCCAAACTGGCGTACGCCATCGACAACAATCACTTCCATTGTACGTCCCATGGCCAAATGCTGTAAGCCATCGTCACTTAAAATGACATTGCAATCACTCCGGGCTAACAAGGTTTTAACGGCTTCTACCCGCTTAGCCCCTATGACAAGGGGGCAAGATAGACGTCGTGCTAACAATAAAGGCTCATCGCCCACCAAGCTTACATCACTCTCCGGCGTCACCCACAAGGTACCTTTTTTAAGCTTGCTGCCATACCCTCGACTCACAATACCCGGTTTAAAACCCAATTCCACTAACAGCTCGGTTAAAGCGATGAGCAAAGGTGTTTTGCCATTGCCACCTACCGTTAAGTTTCCAACAACAATAATGGGGACAGTAAATGTCGTCGTTTTTAAGAATCCATAACGGTAGAGACTGTGCCGAAACTGCATGAGCCATTGCCACAATAGGGAAAAAGGCCATAACACATAGCTGATTAGGTTTCTCTTATACCACCATTTCATGTAACTACACGCCCCTTTTCAAAAAAAGCCCATATTAGGCGCATCTTGCGTGCAAAATTCCCGTGAAAAATAC
>CAMFJO010000186.1 GCA_945956945.1 uncultured Legionellales bacterium
GTGTGTTAGCCAGTGACTTGAGTGCGTATCTTAGCAAGATAATTTAAGAGAAAATGAAATGCAGTGCCTTATCACCAACGAAAATGAATGGTTGCCGCTGGCAGAAGCGTGGATAAAGCTTATTCCCCCGGGTTTTAGACTTTATTTATCCGGCGAACTCGGCGCTGGCAAAACAACCTTTACCCGCAGTTTATTGCGGCAATGGGGAATAGTGGAAGCGATTAAAAGCCCTACCTATACCTTGGTGGAGACTTATGAGGCTAAAAATCAAGTGATCCATCATTTTGACCTCTATAGGTTACAATCACCACTGGAATTGCATTATCTGGGTTTAGAGCTGTATTTTAACCAGGAGGCCATCGTGATTGTGGAGTGGCCTGAAAAAGGTACAGAGGTCTTGCCAGCGGCCGATATGCTCTGTACACTCTCTTATCATCCACAGGGACGGTTGTTACACTGTGTTGCTTATAGCCCCAGTGGGCGTCTGGTTCTAGAGCGTTTGGAGAAGAAGTAGTCCATGAGATATACTCAAAGTATTTCAATTTGCAACGCGACGCATGTGAATCCGAGCAGCTTCGTTACCACAGATGTAGATGAGCAGCGAGAAAAGCATGCACCACAGTTGCAGGTTGAAAGACGAAGCGTATATTGTGGGTTACGCTGGGTTATTTTTTTAGGGTGTTTCATCACGACACTGTGTTTTGCTGCACCGGTATTGCCGGTTAATGATATTCAGGTGCGCAGTGTTGATGTCAATACGACCGATCTAAAATTTATTTTTGGGAACACCCCTAATCTGCATTATTTCATTTTAGACAATCCGACTCGGTTTGTGGTCGATATAGACAATGGACAGTTGCAAATCCCTATAAAAGCGACGGCCTTTACCGGCACTTTGATAAAAAGTCTGCGTCAAGGAACACAACCTAATCGGGTATTGCGTTTGGTTTTTGATATGAATAGTGGGATCAGAGCCACTAAATCCGCGATTGACCCTAACACGATAGTATTTGAATTAAAAAACAAAACACCACAAGTCAGTGCCACCAAACCATCAGCAACGGTTACCGAAGTTAATAAAACAGATCCTTTGTTGGTTTTTGCCTATGCCTCCAATACGATGCCTACGACAGGGGTTGTAAAAACAGCGCCACAGGGCGCTCGTAAAGTCGTGGTAGTTATTGATGCCGGGCATGGTGGTAAAGACCCCGGTGCTTCAGGTCCTAGGGGAAGTAAAGAAAAGAATGTCGTGTTGGCGATCGCCCAGGATCTTTATAAAGACATTAACGCAACGCCTGGTATGTGCGCGGTGATGACCCGAAATGGGGACTATTACTTAACCCTAAGGCAGCGTTTGCAAAAAGCGCGCGAGGCCAAAGCGGATATCTTTATCGCCGTTCATGCGGATGCTTACCAGAATGCGCAATCCCACGGAGCTTCCGTTTATGCGCTATCTTTAAAAGGCGCGAGCAGTGAAGCGGCACGTTGGTTGGCGGAAAAAGAAAACTATTCCGAATTGGGTGGGGTTGATTTAAGCGATAAAAATGATATGTTGCGATCGGTATTAATTGATTTATCCCAAACAGCGACCATTAGTTCCAGTTTGAAATTGGGTGATGCAGTATTGGCACAAATGGGTTTGTTCACGCCATTGCACCACAGCAGCGTTGAACAAGCGCGTTTTGTCGTGCTAAAGTCTCCTGATATCCCTTCCGTTTTAGTGGAAACGGGATTTCTCTCAAATAGTACGGAAGAATTGAAATTACGCGATCCGCAATACCAACAAAAAGTTGCGAAAGCGATTTTAAAAGGGGTCATTGCTTATTTTTATCAACAGCCCTTGGAAGGCACCTGGATTGCGGCACAAGTGAAAGCACAAAGGAAGGTGGGTTGACTATGTCTAGAAAAATTTATTTGTTGTCTCCTATGGTAGCTAATTTAATTGCAGCCGGTGAGGTGATTGAAAGGCCAGCTTCGGTGGTAAAAGAATTATTGGAAAATAGCCTGGATGCTAAGGCTAGACGCATACAAATCGATGTCGAGAAAGGTGGTTTGCAATTAATTCGTGTGCGCGATGATGGTATGGGCATGATCAAAGAAGATTTAATGATGGCGCCAGAGCGTCATGCAACCAGTAAAATCAAAACAGCGCGTGATTTGGAGGCTATCAATACATTGGGCTTTAGGGGAGAGGCCTTAGCCAGTATTGATAGCGTTGCCCATTTAGCCATTACTTCTTTAGCCGAAGGCGAACAAACTGCCTGGAAAGTGCATCGGGTTCCAGATGGCAACGATTATACCTTAGAACCTGCGGCGCATCCCGTAGGCACTACAGTTGAAGTTAGCGAATTATTTTGTTACGCGCCGGTAAGACGTAAATTTTTACGTTCCGAAAAAACAGAATATCTGGCATTAGAAGACATGGTGAAACGGGTGATGCTATCGACTTTTGACGTAGGTTTTGTCTTAAGGCACAATCAACGCTTAGTGGCTCAAGTGCGCGCTGGGAAAAGTGAAGCCGAACAAGACAAACGTGTGGCTGCTGTGTGCGGAGAGGCTTTTTTAAAAAATGCCCTGAGATTAGACAGTAGCTATGAAGGCATGCAATTGTGGGGTTGGTTAGGTTTACCCGAGTTTCATCGCAGTCAAAGCGATCTGCAATATCTGTATGTCAATGGCAGAGTGGTCAAAGACAAAGTCTTAAACCATGCGGTGCGCGCAGCTTATCTAGACAGTGTAGAAGAAGGTCGTTATCCTTGCTATGTGTTGTATTTAACGATTGCACCGGATGTCATCGATGTGAATGTGCATCCCACCAAACAAGAAGTGCGTTTTACCGATAGTCGCTTAGTGCATGAATGGCTGGTGATGACTTTACGAAATGCTTTGCAAGAAGCTTTGAGCGTTAAAATGATGGTAGAGGGTGAACCTTTTCTCGATAATGCTAGAGAAGAAGCAACCGCGTTGCCACCGGAAGAACCTTCGGTGCGCGATACGACGATAGCCGATCGCCGATCTTATTATACGCCTTTGTCATTAGATAATAGGTATCGCACTGTTACCACCCTAGAACCTGAAGAAAACCCACACACAGGAGATGAGATCCTGGCGGTTTGTTATCAACAGTATGCCTTATTAAAGCGTGACGATCACCTCGGTTGGTTAGACTTGAAAAAGCTCTATCAGAAAAATGTTTATGACAAAGCCTTAAGAGCATTCCAGGGAGAACCTTTAAAAGCCCAATGGCTATTGCTGCCACAAGTTTATCCTTTTAGCGGCTATGATGCGGGTACCAAATTGTTGGTACAACGAAAATTAGCCCCTTTGGGAATTGTGTTTGATTGGGAAGAGGGTTTATTGACGGTGCGGCAATTACCGGCATTATTGCGCGATTGTTTAAATAGCGCAGTGTTTACCGCCTTTTTAGGGGCCTCTTTGGCAGAAGCCGATAATCATGAACCCTGGTTAATGGCATTAATGGAGCACATGGCTGTCTCTTATAC
>CAMFJO010000187.1 GCA_945956945.1 uncultured Legionellales bacterium
TCCATATCTCGCACAGCTCGCATTTTCAGGTGCGTTGAGTATCTACTCTTCGCGCTTAGAAGTGCGGAAATACCGTCATCCTAGTATTAACCATCCCGCCCTTGTCTTTTACGATCGGTTTCTTTTAATAGCTTTTTACGCAAGCGTGTGTGATGCGGCGTTACTTCCACTAATTCATCATCGCTAATAAATTCCAGTGCTTGTTCTAAGGTCAAACGCTGCGGCGGCGTTAATAAAATACTCTCATCAGAACCTGAAGCTCTAATGTTGGTTAATTGTTTGGTTTTGGAAACATTGACCACCAAGTCATTGTCGCGCGAATGAATACCCACAATCATGCCTTCATACACATCCACTTGCGGGCCTATGAATAAACGACCGCGCTCCTGCAGATTCCATAAAGCATAGGCCACAGAAACCCCACTGCCATTGGCAATCAACACACCATTTTTTCGCGCCATAATTTTTCCGGGCTTAACCGGTGCATAACGATCGAAAACATGGTACATCAAGCCCGTACCTGAAGTAATCGTTAAAAATTCACCATGAAAGCCAATCAAGCCGCGAGTAGGGATCTCATAATCCAAACGCACACGGCCTTTACCGTCGGCATGCATGTTTTTAAGATCGCCTCGTCTTAGGCCTAATTTCTCCATGACAGTCCCTTGATGCGTTTCTTCCACATCTACCGTCAAGTTTTCATAAGGTTCCATCAATTCGCCGTCTATTTCTTTAACGATAACCTCTGGTCTCGATACGCCCAATTCATAACCTTCACGGCGCATGTTTTCAATCAAAATAGACAAATGCAATTCACCACGCCCCGACACTCTAAAACGATCAGGATTTTCCGTATCTTCTACCCGTAAAGCCACATTGTGGATCAATTCCCGTGCCAAGCGATCGCGAATTTGCCTGCTTGTTAAATATTTCCCATCACGACCTGCAAAGGGAGAATTGTTGACGCAAAAAGTCATCGTCACGGTTGGTTCATCGACGCTTAATGGGGTTAATGCTTCTACACAGCTGGGATCACACAATGTATCCGATATACCGAGATTATCTATTCCAGTCACCGCAACAATGTCGCCAGCCAAAGCTTCATCAGTTTCCACACGTTGTAAACCCAAGTGGGTAAAGACTTGCAAAATACGGCCATTACGCGTTTCGCCTTCGTCGTTGATGACGGTTACCGGCATATTGCTGCGCGCTTTGCCGCGGCTAATACGACCGATACCAATAGCACCCACATAGCTGGAATAATCAATACTCGAGATTTGCATTTGAAAAGGGCCTTCTAAATCCACCGGCGGCGGCGATACCTTGTCTATAATCGTCTGGAATAAAGGGGTTAAATCAGTCCCGGGTTTGTCGATGTCTAAGGTTGCCGTTCCCAACACCGCTGAAGTATACACAATCGGAAAATCCAGCTGCTCATCGGTCGCACCCAAATTAACAAATAAATCAAACACTTGATCCACGGCCCAATCAGGTCTAGCACCTTCTCTATCGATCTTGTTGATGACCAAAATGGGTTTTAGGCCTTGCAAAAAAGCTTTTTGCGTCACAAAACGTGTCTGTGGCATCGGGCCATCCACCGCATCCACCAATAACAATACTGAATCTACCATGGATAAAATACGTTCTACTTCGCCGCCAAAATCGGCATGCCCCGGTGTGTCCACGATATTAATACGGTGATCGTGCCAATTAATCGCCGTGTTTTTGGCTAAAATGGTGATACCACGCTCTTTTTCAATATCATTACTGTCCATCACCCGTTCTTCCACGTCGCCCCGGGTCGATAAGGTGCCGGATTGTTGTAATAATTTATCGACTAAAGTTGTCTTGCCATGGTCTACGTGGGCAATGATGGCAATATTGCGTAATTTATTGAGAATTGTCATGGACATGAGTTCATTGGCTCCTGGCTTAAATGCAAAAATGTAAGAATTTGCTATGCTTAATGTATGGTATAAGGGACCATATTATACACGAATTTCAGGATTAAGTAAGAGGATTCGGACATGCAACATATCGTCACCTACCCTACTTCCCTGGCTCAATGGCAGGCCTTGGTCAATGAAGCCACTGTCGGAGCACATATCCGCTTAAACGAAGACTTGGAAAGCTATCTGGTCTTTCTATTGATGCGTTTTACCAATCAACCCCAAATAGCCGAGAGCGTTCTGGCCATCGATTTTCTCTCTGCCTTTACCGATAAAGCCCTTGATAAAGCGGTACAATTACAGGACGTCGGCGATAAATGTTTATTATTAGCGGGCTTATTTCCCGGTCGCGCCGAGCGTAAACACGTGCGCATCAGTTATTTCGTTCATCTGGGACAAAGCGCTTACAGCAGCTTATCCACCGTCTCTCGACAAAGCCTGGCAACGCTGTTCAATGATTTAAGCGATGCCTTTGTCCCCTTAACCGATGTGTTGTTAACGGCACGCAGTTTAAACCACCAATCCTGCCTGACACCGCTACAGGCAGAAGAGCTATACCACGACACCCGCAGCAATGCGGCTAAAAATGCATTGCCAGCAGGGTGTGTGGTAAATGCGGATTTGAAACAAAGAACCTCTAAAAATTAAAACCCAGCAAGCGCCCAAATATGCGTTCTAAACAACCTGTAACACCAAGGGTACGCCGCGGTTGCGGATCCTGGAAAAAACAACTGGCGCCACCTGAAACATACGAAGCTAATTCAAGGCTTGATCCCGACCCATACGTTCTAGGGGGCGTTGTACTGCGATCCTCTGGCGAAGGCATCAGCCGTTGTTCTTCATCATCTCGCTCAGAAACCTCAGAGCTCCGAGCCGCTTCCATTGCTTTAGACGTAACAAGAATCTCATTGGCTCTTTCTAAAACTGCAGCCGCATGATCTAATCCATTTTTACCTTTTCGTCTTTTTTCCATTTCCCGGAATAGCAACCCAAAACAAGCCGCTGTATTAGCAACAAGACCTGCTAATAATAGAGAAGCACAAACCTCATAAAACCAAGGAGGCGACGCTTCTGTCCCTATACTATCAGGATCCTCAGCATCATACCAAGGCATCATCCCTGCACTTTCCACATCTTGATGGTGAGCCATACCGGTAAACCCTTTAACCGCATGACTCACCACTTCCCAAAATCCTATTCCTGCAAAAGAAGCAACCAATGGAACATTGATGCGCAGCAATAGCGATGGGAATAATTGAGAACCTAAGCGCCAAAAACGAAATAAGTTATCATAACTTACCGCATAGAATGCACCTTTAGTCGCGCCAGAAACCGCACCGAGAGGCCACGCCACATACGAAGGCATACCATGTTTTAAATACACATTTTCCACCGGTGAATACGAGGTGGCTACCCCCGCTCCCGAAGACAAAACCAAAGAAACCGGTATGGCCACTTGACTCAGCATCGAACTACCATCATTTAAATTTTTATCTTTGCAAATTATCTCCACCAGCGGATCATAGCAT
>CAMFJO010000188.1 GCA_945956945.1 uncultured Legionellales bacterium
CAATATATGATGCATCTAGGCAGTACAGATCAAAATTATAGTTTATGGTAAGAGGCTTTTAACATGACACAACACAGTGGTTATTATTTACCCCAACCTAGCAATTGGCCGCTAAAAGGGTCGATTGCTTTGTTTTTAACAACCTTTGGCGGCGCCAATTGGTTACACAAATCAACCTTCTTTGGATTGGAATTTGGTCCTTATCTGTTTGGCATTGGTATCGCCACCGTACTCTACATGATGTTTGGTTGGTTTAGTGTGGTCATCGGTGAAAATCGTGCCGGCTTATTGAGCGATAAACAAGTGGATCACTCTTTTAGATGGGGCATGGCCTGGTTCATCTTTTCTGAAGTGATGTTCTTTGGCGCCTTTTTTGCGGCGTTATTTTATGCCCGCCTAGTTTCAGTTCCTGTCTTAGCGGGTGAACAAGCGCATTATTACTTAACCCACTTGATTAATTGGCCCAATTTTACAGGTCAATGGCCGGTATTGCACAATCCTAATCCCAGTGCTTTTGTAGCACCCAATGCCGTCATGGAAACCTGGGGCATTCCGGCGATCAATACCCTCATATTGTTATCCAGCGGTGCCACCATTACGGTTGCTCATTGGGCATTGCTGAAAGACAAACGTTCTATCATGCTGATGGCTCAAGCTGTCACCATTTTACTAGGCCTTACCTTCCTTGGCATGCAAGCACATGAATACACCATTGCTTACATGGAAAAAGGCTTAACCCTGGCTTCGGGTATTTATGGCACCACCTTTTTTATGTTAACCGGTTTTCACGCCCTGCATGTGACGATTGGTACCATTGGTTTGTGTGTCATTTTATACCGCATGTTCAAGCACGATTTTTCGCCTACCAACCATTTTGCCTTTGAAGCCATTGCCTGGTATTGGCATTTTGTGGATGTGGTGTGGTTATGCTTGTTTATATTAGTATATTGGATGTAAAAGGAAAGCGCATATTGGGTGCATCTTGCACCTAAGCCGCTGATAAAAAATGCTCATTAACGTCTTAGATCAACTCCGCTTTTTCATCAGCGGCTTAGGCACAACCTGCATCCAAACCTGCACTTTCCCGAATAGGGTTTAATTGGATACTGGATATGACAGAATTTATAAAAACGGTGCATTTAATCACTGTCATGCTGCTGATGGGCGGTATAACGAGTATGATGGCCTTCAGTCTCAAAGCACCTCAAGGATGGCATAAAGTACGTTACACGGTGTTACGGGTACTTTTGTGGTTATTATTATTCACCGCTATCACAGGTACCCTGTTAGTACATCCCCGCCATTTCACTTTTCACACGCATTGGATCATCGCCGCTTATATCTTGGTAATTCTTTGCGGTGGGTTATTGCAGTATCCTTATAGTCAACAACGCAAATTCACACGAGGCGTCCTTGCCTATACGCTAAAAGGTATTTGGCTAGAACGCATTATCCTTGCGGTCAGTACGATCGGTTTGGTGCTGGTCATTCACGATGCCGTGGTCAAGCAGACTTTGTTTTAGCGAATGATAATCACTTAACTTCGCCGCTGGACGTGCATCAAGCATAGTTGAATTTAAAGCTGAATCCATTATAATGGAATGGTCGTTATGAAATAACGATACCCTATCTTAGCAAGAAAATAGGAGCCAAGGATGTCAGCATTTTTCTCTGCATTAGGTTCAGAACCTATTTCCGACACCAGTCATGACTTGCCAGAATGGGCCACTATTTTAGCGATATGCTCGCCTCTTATCGACCTTGGGCTCTATTATTTCATCGTAAAAAGCAGCCGTTTTTTATTGACGACGCCCACAGAAATCAATCCTTCCACATTAAATCGATTTTACAAACAGGCATTGCGTTTTACCCGCTCAGAAACAGAATTTCTTTTGTGCCTCGGACTCGTGATGGGAACGGGGCATGCTTTCTATAAAGAAAACCCGCGCCTCCTCGAGGGATGGCGCAAGATAGTGATGGCATTAAGCGGATTTGTTGTCACCGAAACGGGGTTAAAATTGCTAACGGCTTTATCCGATGCCTATGCACAACAGGCACAATCTCCTTTTACTTATTTCAAATCTCGGGCAAAAGAAATTCTTATTTACACGCCTTTTGGTTCTGCCTTAAGCGGCACACTGGCAAGCGCCTTATTGTCCATGCATCCCCAATGGCTTAAAGCGCTCTTTGATGGCGATTTTCTCACTATTGCGGCAACGGCTAGCGGCATACAACTCTCTCGCTATTTCTTACCCTTGGAAGTACAGATAGTGCGTCACTTGACCGCTACAAGACATACGCCGTTATCTCAGTTGGATGAAGAATCGCAAACGCTATTATCTGCAACAGAAGAAGACACTATTTCAATCAGCGCTCATCTCATGTGGTTGTTACTCAGTACTTTCACCCTGATGGGCACTCTCATGGCGATTGCTCTGGCATCTCAAAAAAGCAATATGCTACTCACAGAAAATGATTTTGATGCGGATGCTACAGCGGGTATTGAAGGTGCTATAGGGGCAGCTATTGGCCTTCTGGCTGCCCCCCTCAGCGCAGGAATAAGCACTGTTATCCTAACACGATTGAACCCATGCGGTTACTTTTCTGAGTATGGTCCCAGTGAGCCCACCAGCACTAACACGGGAATAGAGCCCCATCTTTCAGATGTCTCAGACATTGAAGCCATAGGTGAATTCGATTCAGACGATGAACGGGTAGTGAAAGGCACTAAATTCGCTGCCAAAAGAGGCGATATGAACGCGAATTATCTACTCGGTATCCAACATATGACGAATCCACAACTTTTAAATTATAGAAAAGCCCACTTTTATTTAAATCTTGCCTGGAACAATGATATTAAACGCGCTGGTTCCTATTTAGGCCTTTTATACGAACATATTGCCCCAAACCAGGCAGTTGATTTTATGGGCACCAAAAAACCGCCCCTGGACATAGCCTTATTTTTATACCAACACGCGGATCAAAATTATACCTTAAATCAGGTCGTATTAATCGTCTGTTATCTCAGAAAGCTTATAACGATTATAGGCTACACAAACCATGCTGAAACTGCTGCTAAATTATTGAAAGCAGCCAGTTCTAAAGACAATACTTTAGAAGATAATTATGTCAACGTTTTGCTTTTTATGGAAGGTATTGCCAGTATATCCACTAACGTAGCAGCGAATCTATTTCTGGCACTTACCTATCGTTATGCTTTATTGGGTGTCAAGGCTGACCCGTCGAAGGCTGCCTTATTTGAAAAAAAAGTAAGAGAATCAAGCGAAGCAGATACCCATTATAATCTGGGCATACTCTACCAGAATGGTTATTGGGTGCCAAAAGATCCAGAAAAAGGATTGGAATGGATTAAATTGGCTGCTGAAAAAAACCATATTGATGCACTCTTTAATCTGGAGATGGTCTATCGCACCGGATTAGGTTGTACGCCTAATCCAGTGCTGGCAGAACAATAC
>CAMFJO010000189.1 GCA_945956945.1 uncultured Legionellales bacterium
GGGGATAAAAACTGCTGATTTTCCCCAGTGCCAAATAAAAAAATTTGGGGTTTTAATGCAAGGAAGGGCAGAAAAACCGCTTCTTCACTACTTTGGCTGTCGTGTGCGACATAACAATCTGGCCAAATTTTTTGTGAAGAAACAATTAAACTGCGATCATAAATGACATGGTTAATGGTAACTTGACGGTTTTCATACGCTTGAATTCTATAGGTGGGATTAGCGTCGTCTAGGTGAATTTGCATGGTCTTTTTTCTTAAAATAGTCTTCCAGCTCATCGAGATGGTGTAAGATCTCTTCCGTGATAGGCGGTACCAGTGTTTTAGCGAATTTTTCTTGTTCTAATCTTATTTGAGCAAAAAAGCCTGGTTGTTTGCTTTCTAAAACGCTAAGAATTTCTTGTTTTCGTTTTAATTTTTCATTTGCACGATCTAAAGATAATTGTAATCTTTTTAAGGTATCTTGCTTTTTGCAGATTGTTTTTTCTGCTCCTTCAATCTGCACATCAAGATCCTTTAATTGAAGCTCAAATTCTTTAATCTTATGAGTATTGACAGTGGCTTTTGCTCGATAAACTTCAAGGCGCGTATGGACTACTTCAATAGCCGCTTTTGCTTTTGACAATTCAGCTAAGGCGTGTAAAGTCCGAGTCATGTTTGCTTGTGAATGTTGGGGTAAACCCTGACCTAGGTCCATTTTTAATAATTCGGCAAAGATTTGGGCTGCTTGTGCTTCTGACAATTGAGCTAAAGCTCGAGCGGTTTCTGTTTTTAATAATTCCTTGAAGCTTTGCATCGCTTCTATTTGCGGCAACCCCTTTAAGGTTTGAACAGCCTTAGTTTCTAGCAGTGCCATAAGGATTTGAGCTGCTTCTGTTTCTGATAATGTGGCTAAGGCATCTTCTGCCCTGATTTCGGATGTTTTAGCTAAAGGTTTCATCTTTTCTAAAATGGAGCGATTTTGGGCTAAAGCAATTTTGAGTACATTGTTATAAGCTTCAGCTTGATGGAGATCATCTGATATCTTTGCTTTTTGCATGACTAAAGAATGAAGCGCATCCTGATTTTGTTGGATACGCCTTTCCAGCGCTTTGATTCTCTCGCGTTGGAGGTAAATGGTACCCTGCAAATCAGTCGTCACTGAGATTAGCATATAAAAATATCCTAGGTATTATTATGAGAAAAGAGTATCATATGTGTAAAAAGTTTGCAATAGAACTGGCGTGTAACGACGGGCTATGCACATTTTATAAAGGCCTATTTTGGACAAAAAAAGAACACCCGCCTTAACCTCTAGCTGAGGTATTGAGGCGGATGCACTTTTTGATTCCAGTATTTAAGAGATTGTACAACCTTTATCGGCTTCCGCGGCATTCTCTATCCCTAGAGCAGGGGGAATGCTGGTTGCAGAATCACATCGACGAGGTGGTGCAAAAAAAGCAGGACTGCTTGGTGATGAAAAATGAGGTTCTTGGGCTAATACTTGCTGATGCAGATCATCACTTTCTTGTAATAAACTTTCTAGAGGATCGGTTTCTGGTGCTGAACCCAAAAAGTTATTGCGTTTCTCCATCTCAGTAAAGTGGTCTATACTTTCCCTACGCGCATTATATCCAGCAAGAATATCATGATTCCCACTCTCGACACAATACATTTGTTCTACTTGAGAGAAGGGCACGCCTTGCCATAATAGAATAGCAATATTCAGCGCCGGATCAGCTTCCAGCCTCTCTGCTAGATTCGGTAGGGCAATGGCTTTTATATAAAATTCGTGGTTATACTGATTGTAATACGCATTAATTAAAAAACTTTTAAGTTTCTCCAGAGGGGGGGCTTCTGCTGGAAATTCATTGCCATCGACATCTTTGAAGCCTTCGCCGCTAAATAAGCTATTGATAGTTTCCATTCCCCCAAAAGCATCAATATAAGGTTGTTTTACTGCTCCTGTTTGGGGATCTACAAATATATTTTCTATTTGTGCTAGAAGCTGCTGTTTCATAGGGTCGTTTAATGTCGCTGTCTGCAGGTTATTCTGTGCATAAACTTCATGCGGCATAATCAGAATAATATCGTCTTGGGCTTTTTTAATTTTTTCATTTAAATTCTGTCTAATTGCTGCTGGGAAAAAATGGGTATTGTCTGGATTTCCTCCTCTCCCATCAAATAGCCGTGATTGATCGCCTAGCAATCTCTGATGGGGTATTTCTCCCTGGCTTTCTTTGATGGATGCTAAGCGTTCCTCAATACGTCTTACAATTATTGTCTCTACATTATTTTCAGGCGCTGCCATAGTATTTACCTCGCTATAAGTCTATATATTCATTTTTGCGTAACTATAACATAAAAAAACTTTTGTAGTATTAAGGAAATCTTATGAGTTTATTTTATAGTATTTTTTGGTTGTTTTATAATAACTTGTGCGTCGATATATTAAATAGGTATTATTAGGAAAGCGTAAATAATAGGGCCTGTTGACATTTGGTTTGTAGATTCTACCTAATGACTCTCCCATCTAGCCGCCATAAGCCCATATTGGCGCATCTTGAAAAAGGGGCGAGTAGTTAGATGCTACCTAGAAAATAACAGACGAAGCCTTATTTTCAGATAAGGCTTTCTATCCAAAATATATTTTAAGAGATAACGCAGCCTTCTTTATTCTCTTTATTCGAAATGCTTAGAGGTTCAGGTAAAGGCATATTATGGGGTGTCACAGAGACCTTACATTGCTGTAATTGAAAGAAAGTGGCAGAATTGGTGGATAAAAAATGAGGTTGTTTCTCTGCTACCTTGCGATCGATTCTGTCACTTTGATCTAGTAAGCTGCTAATATCTTCTTGGGGTTCGAGATCAGCTGATTCTACTGATATTTCATCCTCTTCTAGTAACTCGTTTAAGGAAGCTCTCTGTGGTTTTATTGTCAAAGAACGTTCAGCTTCTAAAAAAGTGGCCTGTGCTAGATACTGTTGATAGGCCGCAGGTTCCGTTTCCATTAATGTAGCTGCGCTTCTTCCTGCTGCCAGTTCTTTGGCAATATGGGGGATGGAACCCTCTTCTACTACAAAGAACTTAGCTATTTGAAAACCCAGTTCTTGCTTATAATGATCGTAATAGCCATTGATTAAAAAACTTTTAAATTTCTCCATAGGATCGGCTGTTGCTTCTATCTCAATACCATTTACGTCTCTGAATTCAATGGTCTTAAAAAATGCTTGTATTTCATTTTCTCCACCAAAAGCATCAATGTAGCATTGTTTTACCTTTCCATCCTGATCTAAAAAAATAGCTTCTATTTCGTTTAGCAACTCCTCTTTAATTTCTGCACTAATGGTGTCTGATTTGTTTTTTGCATAAAATTGAGGAGGATGTATCGCTACAATCTGGGCTATGGCGTTTTTAATTTGCTTGTCTAATATTTTTTTAATAGCTGGAGAGAAGAAATTTTTATTATCTATTTCTTTACCTTCTTCTGTAT
>CAMFJO010000190.1 GCA_945956945.1 uncultured Legionellales bacterium
CTCTACGTCTCGTGGGCTCGGAGATGTGTATAAGAGACAGCAGCCACTTTATCATAATGCTATATGGATGTATACTCAATACCAAGCTTGATTGAAATACAGGAGATTATCGAAATTAAGATCATACTTTACAGAACGGTCGGTTTGAAAGATGGCGCGATTGCAGGTTAGGGCGCATTGGCGCGACAGTGCGCGACCAGCGCGTTTTTTTATGATTGACGCGCGTTCCGCCTTGCCCTGTTTGTTATTTTTAATGCACATTCGCTGGTGGACGCTGTGGTTCTTTTTAACCATCACCGTTTTTTTTGCGATTTTGGAACGGCTGGGTTTTACGATGACTGTGTTTGGCCGTATCGTGCGTTCTGTGTTAGCGGGGTCGCGAAAATTGTGCCGGCCCTGGTGGCGAGAAGATAAATTAATGTAATGGGCAAATGATGGATTTACAAAAAAGATTAGTGGCAGTCATGAAAACCATGGGGCTGGGTTTCACCTTAAATGGTCGTGACATTTTACCGGAAGAAGTATTTTCGGATATTGGCATATTTCCCGCCATTGTGCGTCGCGCTGAGCAATTATCTTCTTTGTGTTTAGGTTATGGCCTCGGAGCTTCCTTTGAGGAAGCAGAAGGGACTTTATTGGCTGTTAAAGTCAGCTTTGATGCTGTAACGCCGGATATTTTACGCATATTATGTATCACTGATGTGATGAATGAATTGGCTAAAGCGGCTTCTAATAGGCAAGCGGTAGCATTGGATGAATTAATGTATGATTGACGATCATGAAAAGCCGGAGAAAAATCTGCAGACAACGGGGCAAGCATTACAGGCAATTAGCCACTTGTGCCGACGTTATATTCCTGTGCTAGAAAAAATTATTGCGATTAAAAATAATCCCCCTAAAATGGGTGAAGCCGTTTTTGGCCGAACAGGGGTGCAGAATCCTAAGGCGAGTTTACAAGAATTGAAAGATGCGGCGAGTATTTTGCTGCAACATACCGTGGACATTGAACACCAATTAGAACAAAAGCACGTGACCACCTATCACTTGGATCGCATGGACGACCCTTATCTGAATTATGTGCTACTCAATATGGTAACAGAAGCCATTACCCGTATGGAAACGTGCTATGCGGGACAAGCGACCAGCTTCGCTATTTTGCTCAATGAATTAACGCGCTTAAGCCACGCATTGCATTCCCAGTTGACCATCAGCGCAGATCCGGTAGAAGCGGAACAAGCGATGTCAAAACAAGCGTATGAACTACAAAATGCGATACAAACAGGCGATCAAAAAATGATTTACATTCGCGTATTTCATCGGGATCTGCCTAAATTGGGTGAAACGGCAGAGGGGATGAATTGTATTCCGGTTTTATTGGAAATGGTCAGGTTTTGTGAAAAAAATGGATTGGCTGTTTACGATGAATGGAGTTTGGCTGAGCGTAGTCTGCGCAACGACAGCTATGGTTTTTTTAGTGCTTGTATTAATATCTCACAAGACTTAAGCGCTCATGCGCCGAGTAAACGCGATCGTTATCTGGATTGTGCATTATTAACCGTACAAAAAGTAGAATTATTTCAATTGCGACAGTTTAAGCATAGAGATAAAATCTATTGGGTACAAAAAGACAAATTAATTGAGGCATAAAGATTATGGCACCAGGGGGCGGACAACAAGGGCAGGGACAGGGCGATACCGGCATGGATCTATTGTGGATCATCGCTGCGGTGGTCATAGGCGCTCTGGTGATTTGGTATTTCTTTCACGTGGCCATCGTCACAGCCGTATTACAAGTAAAATTTTGGGAAGCCACCGCCATTGGCTTGTTTACCCAGCAAATCCTTCCTTTGAAAAATGCGATTGCAGGTGCGGATCCTAAGTCGGTAACGGTAGCGCAAATGCTGGCTGTTGCAACGGAAGTAGGGCGTTATTTGCGTTATCCTTTGTGCTTGATGTTTATCTTTCTGGGTGTCAAGATTTATAGAACCAGCGCGGGGACACGTTTTTGTGAAAGATTTGGCATGAAGACTTTATTGAAGCAAGAGCTCAAGAATTGGCCCTATGCCAATGTCGTGGCAGACTTGAATTTAGTTAAAGTAGATATCCAGAAAGGTCCTTGGGCGATGGCTTTGACAGCGATGCAATTTTCTAAAAAATACAAATTACTGGATATAGAGCGCAAGCATTTAGGCGCGACTGGATTATCCAAGGAAATAGGCTATGAGGCCACTGTCAATAAATACCGTGCGCACAAAGTATTTGTTCGACAATTAGGAGAATTATGGCAATCGTTTGACGCCTTGGCGCCGCATCGCCGCGCATTGTTTGCTATTTTTGCGGCTAAAGCTTTAGGAGATAGAGAAGCGGCCGATAAACTGTTAAGGCAAATTGCTGCCTCAGCCAAAGATCCTGATCTTAATTTCAGTGGTGCAGATGCCGTATTGAATAAACACAAAGACGATAAAATCGTTTTAGCCATTTTGAATCGTCATGCCTTTGAATATGGTGTATTGGCGGCGATGTTGGAGTTGGCGCGTACCGACGGGGTGTTGGCATCCGCTGAATTTTTATGGTTAAAACCCCGCGATAGGGTATTGTGGTACGTCTTGAACTCTGTGGGCAGACAGACGGTATTTCCTGAAGTCGCAGGTATTTTTGCGCATTTTTATGCAGAAAAAACCATTGGTTACAAATTGGTATCTCCCATGGTGGAAGAAGCGGTGATCGGTTTGGAAGATGCAATGAATGAGTGGGTTTATGTTCCTAGTGATGAAGAAAAAGCGCAGTTAATGAGTTAGGAGTAAGGTATGGCCAGAAGAGCCCCCACGCAACGGGGATTAGAAAGTTATCAGGAACAGGATACCAATTTACTCATACGGGACACACGAACTTTAGGGCAGCGTGTTAAGGATTTTTTATCCGATCCACTCAGTGTGACGGCAAGCCTGATATTTTGTGCTTTAGTGGGATTTATTTTTCCGGCCTATGTGGACATTTTGTTCCTGATTGGTTTGGGGCTGTATTTTTATCAACGCAGCTGCAAGGTAACCTTGCCGTTTAGATTGCCGCAATTTTCTGGTCAGATCGATTATGGCGATCTGAAAGCAGGTTCTAATGAATATAATCGCGCCCGTGGAATTGCATTTTTTGGTAACGATCGCAAAACGGGTGAAGAATTATGGTTTTCCAATGACGATCTACGCACACACGTTCTTATTTTTGGCTCCACCGGTAGTGGTAAAACAGAAGCGCTTGTTTCTATTGCTTACAATGCGCTGGTCTATGGCAGTGGATTCATTTATGTGGATGGTAAAGGGGATAACTCTTTATTTGCCAAAATATTTTCAATGGCACGTTCTATGGGGCGTGAAGACGATTTGCTGATTATGAACATCATGTCGTGTGCACGCGAAATTGTCGGCAAACAGGAAAAGAAAATCTCCAATACTTTGAATCCTTTTTCGAAT
>CAMFJO010000191.1 GCA_945956945.1 uncultured Legionellales bacterium
TCGCGGATCGCTACCAAATCAAACTTGACGCGCTACAGCCCCATCTTTGGCTTGAAACAATTGATAATCGCCGTCAATCATTTCCATGACGCGCTGACGCAATAAACCTTCGCTATCGCGCGCGAACAATTCATCCCATTCACTGCTCCAGATGACTTTGATGATGTTAAAGCCTACGCCTCTAAAATGGCTTTCTAATTCTTGAATGATCTTGCTGTTGCCGCGCACCGGCCCATCCAGACGCTGTAAATTACAATTGATCACAAAAATAAGATTGTCCAATTTTTCTTTTTGTGCAATTTGCAAAGCGCCTACGGATTCGGGTTCATCCATTTCACCGTCACCACAAAATACCCACACTTTACGGCCATCGGTATTCTGCAAACCACGATTTTGAAGGTATTTTAAAAAACGCGCCTGATAAATCCCTTGGATGGGACCAAGTCCCATCGATACGGTGGGAAATTGCCAAAAATCCGGCATCAACCATGGATGTGGATAAGAAGAAACACCCTCACCACCAATTTCTTGACGGAAATGATCCAATTGTCTCGCCGATAAACGACCCATTAAATAGGCAAAAGCATAGATCCCCGGTGCAGAATGGCCTTGCACATACACGCAATCGCCATGAGAGGGATCGTCGACACTTTTAAAGAAATGTAACAAGCCCACTTCATACAATATGGCTGAAGAAGCGAAAGTTGAAATATGACCTTGCACTTCGGGGGCTGAATAAGAAGCTCTGACAACCATGGCCATTGCATTCCAGCGGATGAACGCATCAATACGTTCTTCTAAATCAAGATCACCTGGGTAAGCGATTTCATCTTCTGCTGCAATGGTATTGACATAATCGGTTGTCGTTAAGGGTGAGTCCACACCTAAACGACGCGCCTTATCCAATACACGTGTTAAAATAAAATCAGCACGCTCCACCCCTTCTTCACGAATCAGGGAATCAAGCGCATCGACCCATTCTTGCGTTTCTCTAGGATCACTGTCTGTTAAATTCTTTTTCATTTACCCTCTTCTTTACCACTTATGAATGCATTTGGGCTGCTACGGCTATCAAGGCCAATATAACCAACAAGATGATCAACGCACGTTGGTATAAGGCCCATTGCATCTGCGGGTTGTCATTACTATGTTCCAATGCAGCATGACTACACGCTTCCAAATAGGCGATATTATTTTGGGGCCCCGTCCCTATTTGACCCCACCATACTTTAAAAGCACTCTCAAAACGGCCGGCTAAAACGAAACACAAACCTAAAAGTCGTACCGGCAGCCAATCCAGATACGATACCCAGGACATAGCGGTTGTCCGTATTTGCGGTGAATCTTCTACATAAGTTTGCTCCGACAACAAACGCGAGAATCGATACAATACTGCGCCTGCTGGGCCTAAAATAACAAACCAAAACAAAACGGCAAACATGCTCGTCTGCGCTTGCCACAATACACTTTCTGTTTCTGTGGCAATAACCACTTCACTTTGACCACGCGCCGCCTCTTCTACCGTTCTGGTCTTAGGGGCTTTCGTAGAGCTCCCCTTTTCCACACGCGGCATAAGCCCTAAAGCATATAACAAAATAGCCGCATCAAATATAAACGCAGCGATACCCCAGCTAAAATGAGATAGTATCCATTGGAGAACAGCCACCGCTAAAACCGCGGGTACTAAGGCCATCAGCAAGCCTAAGACGCCTTTACCAAAAGGGGTCGTCCCCAACCATTTTTGATGGTATTTAAAATATTGGCTTAACCAGCCATATTGGCGCGTCCATTTACCTATGGGCGTAAAAGCATTCAAACCCAAACAAAGCAAAATGATAATTATAGTCATATTACTATCCTTTTGTACATTTAAAAACCGACGTCTTTTAATAACGTACGAAACTGTTGCCAGTCGAAAAAAGGGCCTGGGTCGTCTTTACGGCCCGGCGCTATGTCGCTATGCCCCGCAATTCTACCGCAATTAAGCGCTGGAAAACATCCCTTTAAGGCCTTACTCAAGCTTTGCAAAGCCTGATATTGTTCAAATTTAAAGCTATCGCTAACGCAGCCCTCCAATTCTATGCCTATAGAGTAGTTATTACAATCCGATTGGCCGTCAAAAGAGGATACGCCCGCATGCCAGGCTCTATCGTAAATACTGACAAATTGCGTAATACCGCCCAATCTATCGATTAAAAAATGTGCAGAAACGGGGTTATCTGCAATCGTAGCAAAATAAGGGTGTTCCTCTATGGGCAATTGATTGGTAAATAACTTTTCTATGTAACCTTCCCCGTATTGCCCTGGCGGCAAGCTGATGCAATGTATTACTAATAGATCAACCTGTGCCCCTTGCGGTCTGCGATTATAATTAGGTGAAGGGATAAGGCGTACACCTTGGGCCCAGCCAGTATGAGAGTCAATTAGAATCATCGTTCATTTCTTATTTAAGGTTTCACTGTAAAGGGTGTTTTCCATGCACCTGCTTATACCCTGTTATGCGCTTGGGCAAAATTCAAGATAATCATGCACCAATACACGGTTTATGACAAGTACAAATCGCACAAAACTTAGGCTTGCCTAAATTCAACTAAGTACTAGAGGTTGCCTTTTAGGCTAAAAATTTGACAGCTTTAATTGATACGGTATAATACTGTTTACTTATAAAACGAGCGAAGATAAAAACATGGAAAAAGAAAAATTAGCGGCTATAACACAACAGATCCGCGATAACGAACTCACTTCGCTTAAGCTTAGCAATATGGCAATGGATCCTGAGGATGCCAAAGCCCTTGCAGCGGCATTAAAACATAACACATCGCTGACTGAGCTTGATCTTAGCCGCAACCAAATTGGCGACGACGGCGCTCGCGCCATTATGGAGGCATTAGAGCATAACACATCGCTGACTGAGCTTGATCTTAGCTACAATCAAATTGGCAATGCCGGTGTTCAATTCATTATGGACGCATTAGCATACAATGGAACGCTGGCCGTTCTTAAACTTTGCCTTAATCAAATTGGTGATGGCAGCGCTGAGGCCATTGCAACAGCATTAACAAAGAATAAAGCATTGATTACTCTGGATCTTAGCCACACTCAAATTGGTAATGCTGGCGCTATAGCGATTGCAGCAGCACTAGAAACCAATAACACATTGATTTCTCTCTATCTTAACGTCGAGAACATAGATAGTGACATCGTCAAACGTATTCGAACTCTTCTAGACCACAATTTCGAAATACAAGTGCAGATGGAAGAACTGCGAGAAATCTATATGGGTGAGCCTCATATCTACCTGGATTGGCTTCATACCTATCCGGGAAGCGCACCGATCCCTCAACCAGCATTAGAGGGGACATGTCCCTTTAAGCTATCACAGAACAAGCATCTATTTTGGCGCATAGACCAATATCTGTCTCTTATACACATCTCCGAGCCCACGAGACGTAGAGGAATCTC
>CAMFJO010000192.1 GCA_945956945.1 uncultured Legionellales bacterium
GGCGGTAAGACGCTGACAATGGCTAATAAACTAAAACCGCCGCACATCAAATATCGGCGTCCCCAGGCGTCTGACAAGATACCACTTAAAAATGTTCCAACCATTAACCCCAATAAATAAATAGCGATGAGATCTTTGGCCAGCATCGGCGATATGTGCAGTGCATGGCTCATGGCGGGAAGAGAAGGGGCGATTAAATCAATCCCCATCCCAACCAGCGGTAAAAAGCACAATAACATCCTAACGATAGATCGTATTTGGGCAGGAGGAAGCGGAGCGGAAAGCGTATTCATTAATATCATCATGGCGTTTAAATAAAGTCGCTTAATAATAACACTTTAGATTGCGTTAATCAATCTTTTCAGACATGAGGACATCTTCTCAATAATGTTCATTCAATTTCTCGTTTATCTTTTTTAATTTTTCATCTATTGTGAAGTCCTGGCCTTTTTTCTGGAGCTGTGCCGCTAAAGCCCATTCAATATGTTCTTTGACCATCGTATCATCCACGTTTAAACGCTGTTCTAAAGCAGCAACAATCGCGGGATCATAAGGCGCATTGCCCAATGCGACGGCAATATTACGCAACCAACGCGAATGTCCCAAGCGACGCATGGCAGAGCCTATGGTTTTTTCTAAAAAAGTGTTTTCGTCCCAGGAAAATAAATCGATTAATTCTGCTTTGTCAAAATCGTGGCGCGCGTGAAAATGGGATTCGGCGGTTTCGGGTGCATAGCGATTCCATGGACAAATGAGTTGGCAATCATCGCAACCATAAATCCGATTGCCCATCAAGGGCCTCAATTCTACTGGAATAGCTGTTTTGTGCTCTATGGTTAAATAAGAAATGCAACGTCGGGCATCAATTTGTTTGGCATTGATCAACGCACCCGTAGGGCATATCTTTAAACAAGCTTGACAATTTTGACAGCCATCATTCATGACCGGCGTATCCACTGGTAGCGGCAAGGTGGTTAAGAGTTCGCCCAGGAAAAACCAGGATCCCGCTTCTTTATTCAATAACAAGGTATTTTTTCCTATCCATCCCAATCCCGCTTTCTCAGCGATAGGTTTTTCCATGAGGGGCGCACTGTCGGTGATAGCCCTATAACCATAACCGGCAACGCGCTCATTAATTTTCATGGCGAGTTTGGCCAATCGTTTACGCATAAATTTGTGGTAATCTCCACCAATGGCATATCGAGAAATATAAGCTTTTTTACCATTTTTTAATTGCTTGACCATTTTGGTGTTCGGCGGCAAATAATTCATGCGCACTGAAATGATCCGCAAGGTGCCTGCTAAGAGATGGGTAGCATCAGTACGATAATGTGGATCGCGTTCCATAAAGGCCATCTCACCATGAAACCCTTTGGCAAGAAAGGCTTCCAAATCGGCGCTATAGGCTTGGAGATCGATATCACAAATGCCGACGGCCGCAAAACCCAAAGCTAATCCCCAGCTTTTGATATCAGCAGCTAAAGCATTAAAATCTAAACTAGTATTGGAAACCATATTAATATAAAGCCAATAATTCTTTAACCAGAGTACGCTGGCTGCCATTGGCGCTGATACTGCGCATCACTTCGCAAAATACCAATTTGTTGGCATTTTTATAGAGCTTGCGTGTGGGTGGAATGGCATGATTGGATACCACCGTGCGGATTCCTTGCTGTTGTAGTTCTTTACACAATTGTGCCAGCAACACTTGTTTTTCGTGTGAAAAATCATAACGGTGATAACGGGTAAAGCTGGCAGAGTCACTCAAGGGATAATAAGGGGGGTCGCAATAAATAACATCGTGCTTTTCTGCTTCGCGCATGGTTTTACTAAAATCCACGCAAGTAAATACGGCTCGCTGTGCTTTTTGATGAAAGGCGAGCATTTCAGAATAAGGAAAATAAGGCTTGAGGTATTTTCCCATGGGAACATTAAAACCACCGCTGCTATTGTATCGGCACAAACCATTGAAACCATGCCGATTTAAGTATAAGAAAAGTGCCGCTTTTTCATAAGTGTCGTGGGTTTCATTAAATTGTTGTCGCAGCTTATAATAACGCTTGCTGGTGTTATTTTTAGGGATAAAAAAAGACTGGCAATAATCAATGAAGGAGATACCTTCTCTTTGCAATAAACGGTATAAATTAATTAAGTCTGGATTACAGTCATTTAACACATAATGATCAAATGAACTGTTCAAAAACACCGCTGCTGCCCCCACAAAAGGTTCAATGAGGCGTGGTCCGGGGGGTAAATACTGGTTGATCCAATCACACAGCTTAAACTTACCTCCTGCCCATTTTAGGAAAGGCCTGATGCGCTCGGTCATGTAGGGTATCCATTAATATGAGATGTATATATCAAAAACACTGAGAAACGCGAAGTAACCAGTATACTAGCTACTCCCTGTGGGCCGTCATGCGAGACGCGTAGCGTCGAAGCAATCCAAGCGATCCTTATGGATTGCCATGCTTTCGCTAAGGCGAAAGCTCGCAATGACGGCTCACATGGTTCGGATTATTTTGCAAGATTAACTGAGTCTTGTTTATATTCCGAGTTTCTAAGTGCGAAGCGTATATGGTAAAAATTTTTACGTAATTATGCAAGAGCTAGGGGATGTCAACAGAACATAAAGTAACTGGTTGGACTACCTATTTATGTTGATCATTTTTTATACTAAATAGTATCTACGGTGCTACAGCAGCGGCTACCAAGTTCTTAGGAAGTGGCGTCGGAGGTTTGGGGAGAACTCAGATCGCCGCAACCATAGCTCGCAGATCAAATGCCCCTTAGACAGGGCCGAAAAAAACTAGCGATAAACGGTTCGAATGAGGCTATGGCTGGTGAAAAAAGCTTCGAAAGCCATTTTCACCGCATCCAGCCTCCAGAAGGTTGAGGTTTCGATTAGAAACCTTAAGAAAATCTTAAGTGAACCTTCTGTCTTTAACTATAGCCTATTTACTAAAAAGTGCAAGGAATTTAGGGATAAAAATCGCTTGCGGCTAAATTAGGGCCTGTTGACATTTGGTTTGTCTTGCTTTACTCATTTTGCAACCAATTAACCAAATGTCAACAGGCCCTATAGAAGCGAATGATTTTGTGTGGGTGACAAGAACTTATATTTCCAGCAAAGCATCGTCAAATAATTCACGCTGTTGTCTATTGAGCAAAATCTCTTCCACTTGACGACGGGCTGCCACCATTTCTTTGGCATTGCGTTTGGGCTGCGAGGTATTACTGGACAGTAGCCCCATCACTGAAGAAAAAAATTCATCTAGACGCTCTTGAACAATTTCTTGCTCGCTGTCATCCGTATTAAACAAAGGATTACTTTGTGCCATGGCTATATCTCCCTATATATTTCATGATGGTTGCATTCAGTTGCTACCCTGTCCTATTTTTTATTCTATGATATAATGTGGCATCTTTACAATAGTCTCGAGTGTAAGAAAA
>CAMFJO010000193.1 GCA_945956945.1 uncultured Legionellales bacterium
CGTGTGGTGGCAATGGCGCAGCAGGAGCTAGCGATTGCGGTGGTGCATAGGCAGAAGGCTGCCCATAGAATGATGGCGAGGGTCCATATCCACCAGGAGCCTGCCCATAAGGTGACGGCGGCGGTGCATACCCAGGAGCCTGCCCGTAAGGTGACGGTGGTGTTGCATACCCAGAAGGCTGCCCATAACCAGACTGCGGTGATGTTATATACGACGACGGCACCTGTACTTCTGGTGGTGGTGGCGACACGAAGAATGGTGGTGACTGCAGCGAGGAATGCTGCGGTGGCTCCAACTCATTTATACGTTGGCTCAGCGCCTTTATTTTACGCTCCTGCTCTGCCATCTCACTAGGAGTATACGCAGGCTCTCTATATACTTCTTGTCGTCGCCGATTATGCAGCGTCATCTGCGTGTATATGTCTATAGATAACACCAGAAGCTTACGCGCCTCTTGTGCACTTTTGATTTGGCTATAGTTACTTGCCATAATAATTTCCTTGCTTAATAGGTTACAAAAATAGAACTTTTACAAATCCACACTCAATTTTAAAATACACTCTAATATAAGAATGCGGGATACTACCATTTTAGGACAGGCAAATTATTAAGGTTTTATTAAGGATCTTCTGGATATAACAGGGTAAAATATATACTATGTTGTACTTAATTTTATCCAAGAAAATAGACGGCTGAAAAACTTTTATTCGGTAGAGTTAAATGGCACATTTCCGCCATTTTGTTCCATTAAGCAGAATTCGCATTATTCAATAATGGCGCGCCCGGAGAGACTCGAACTCCCGACACCCTGGTTCGAAGCCAGGTACTCTATCCAACTGAGCTACGGGCGCAACGGGGGTATCGTAACGAAAAGCACCGCTAATATCAAGCAGGCTGGTTGTTTTAGGTTCACAAAGCAAAAAACAAGGAAGCTACGCAAGCCCCATATCAACAGACCCTACTATTTTTTGACTTAAATCAGTTTTTTCAGTTATGATCAGACATTGTGCTAATTATAGGATCTCTGTATGCCCTATCTGAATGCCGACTGGCCCTTACCTGCCCACATTCGCGCTTTTACTACTTTAAGACCGGGCGGTTATAGTCAGGGTATTTTTAAAGGTTTGAATCTAGGTTATAGAGTAGGCGACGATCCAAGCTGTGTTACAAAAAATATAGCCCAATTGGTCAGCGAAACCCATCTTCCTTACACACCCCAATGGATGGAGCAAGTGCATGGCGCTGAAGTCGTTTCAAGTGAAAATATGCAAACAACCACCAAGGCCGATGGTGTTTACAGCCACCATAAGGGCCAAATCTGTGGCATATTAACGGCCGATTGTCTTCCTATTTTAATCGCACACCCTGAAGCGAAAGGCATTGCTGCTTTGCATGGTGGCTGGCGCAGCCTACATCAGGGTATTATAGCAGCCGGCTTACAAAGATTAGCACTTCCCTGCCATGAGCTGTATGTTTGGCTAGGTCCCGCCATCAGCAAAAAAGCGTATGTGGTTGGCAGCGAATTTAGAGATACCTTTTTAGACACCGATCCGAGTCTCATAGACGCTTTTTATCGAGACGAACAAGAACAATGGCATGGCGATCTGTATGCGATTGCCCGAATGCAATTGCAGCATTTAGGCGTGCAGCACATTTATGGCGGTCAATATTGTACCTACAGCGATCCCTCGCGCTTTTATTCGGCACGCCATTCTATTCATCATACCCAACAAACTGGTGGTCGCATGGCCTCGTTGATTTGGATAGCGGAGGATCCCACATGAACGACATCATGACGAAACCGCGAAGACGCCTGAAATGGTTAGTCTTTACCAGCATTCTTATTACCGTGGGTTTAATCTGGGTTTATTCACAACAAGCTAAAGCCACAGGTACACAATGGCAAGAATTGGCACCGGGTCTAGATTATACGACCCTCGACTTAAATCCTGGAACTTTGCACGCGTTTAAAATTGATCTGATGCAAAATCGTTTGGGCTTAGTATCCCCTTCAGAGCCCAGCACCGCTAAAGAAATGGCCATCGATACGCACGCCCTGGTGATGACCAATGCGGGATTTTTCACGCCGGCTGGCGAACCCTTGGGATTGCGCATCAACGAAGGCAAAATAGTATCCCCCTTAAAAAGTATTTCCTGGTGGGGTATCTTCTATTTGCAAAACAATACGCCTGCCATCAGTAGTCTCAGCAATTTTAAGTTAAGCAATAATATCGATTTTGCCGTACAAGCCGGACCACGTTTATTAGTGAATAAAAATATCCCTCATCTGAAAGAGGGCGCAGACAACCGTACCGCTATAGGTTATAACACAGCCAATAAGGTTATTTTAATTGTCACGGAAGATGCGCAATTAACTACCCTGGATCTCGCTAAAATTTTGGTTAAACCCGAAAAAAATGGTGGCTTGGGTTGCCTCTATGCTCTAAATCTGGATGGCGGCAGTTCATCGCAGGTATATGCTGAAGTGGGAAATTTCACCCTGGATGTGCCCAACTACAGACCCGTAGCAGATGGCTTAGCCGTATTTGCTAAATAATCTAAGGAGTCAACGTGTCTTTATCCCCCTATATGCAATTCTTACGTGAAGACTGGCGTCATTATAGAGGCAATACACCTCTACTATTAACCGAAGCAGAACTTGACAGTTTAAGAGGTTTTAATGAATCCATTTCGATGAGTGAAGTAGAAGACATTTATCTACCTTTATCAAGATTGCTCAATCTTTATGTCACGCAAACACAAAATTTACACGCCATCACCAATCAATTTTTACACCAGAACACCCACAAAGTACCTTATATCATTGGTGTTTCCGGTAGTGTGGCCGTGGGCAAAAGCACCACCAGCCGTATTTTACAGGTGCTGTTATCACGCTGGCCGCACCATCCTAAAGTCGCTTTAATTTCAACGGATGGTTTTTTATACCCCAATGCGGTATTAGAAGCCAAAGGATTAATGTCGCAAAAAGGATTTCCAGAAAGCTACGACCGTACTGCCCTGCTGCAATTTTTAAATGCCCTAAAATCGGGTGAATCTACCGTGAGCATGCCCGTTTATTCTCACGCCACTTATGATATTACCGATGAAATTCTGACCATAGAAGCACCCGATATTTTGATTATTGAAGGATTAAATATATTACAAATGCCCGATATGGCTGCAGCACAACGCGTCTATGTTTCAGACTTTATTGATTTTAATATTTTTGTCAGCGCCAACACGCCCATCATTAAATCCTGGTTTTTAGAGCGCTTTAAATCTTTTAGAATAGACGCCTTAGACAAACCGCATTTGTATTTTCACCAATTTGGTCAAATGAGTGAAACAGAAGCGCTCGCATTTGCCAACCAGATCTGGGAAACCATCAATTCGCCTAATTTACAAAAAAACATACTTCCCTATCAATATAGGGCACAATTGATT
>CAMFJO010000194.1 GCA_945956945.1 uncultured Legionellales bacterium
TTATCACAATGGCTAGCACAAACTCACCATCATTTATCTCGGCAAACTGTTTTGATCGCTTTAGGAGTGAACGTATCTTTACAGGTACTGCAACAGGAGGTTCCTGAAGAAATAGAACTTGGCCCATTGACTCGTATCACGACTGGAATAGCCAGTGCCACTTTGGCTTCTTTAACAGCGATTGCGGCTGATAAGTGGGTATCTTCTGGTTGCAGCACTTTCAAATCTATGTACCGCTATTTCTGCCCACCCGCCAGTATAGAAAATAAGGCTCTACAGGCATCGACTACGCCTGTACCATCCTCTTAAAAATTAAAAAGCAAAGACGCGGTGATCGCGTCTTTGCTTAGGACTTAGAAACTTACAGAACGTCTGCATTATCAGACAAATAAGTACTCACTCCTTCAGAAGTCGGCTTCATGGCTTTTTCACCTTTTTGCCATCCAGCAGGGCAAACCTCCCCATGCTTATTGGCAAATTGAATCGCATCGATTAAGCGTAAGATTTCATCCACATCGCGACCTATGGGCAAATCATTGATAATTTGGCTACGCACTAATCCACTCGCATCAATCAACACGGCTGCTCTAAAAGCAACGCTGGCTGTGGGATGTTCTACGCCATAGGCTTGGCAAATGCTGTGATTGACATCAGCCACCATGGTGTATTTTACAGCACCAATGCCCCCTTTATTGACAGGTGTATTACGCCAAGCGGTGTGACTAAATTGTGAATCGATAGACACGGCAACCACTTCTACGTTACGCGATTGAAATTCTGCCATACGCTTGTCCAAGGCAATTAATTCTGTTGGACAAACAAAGGTGAAATCCAACGGGTAAAAGAAAATTAAGGCTTCTTTCCCTTTAATCCGTTCTGCCAAATGGTAATCATTGATGATTTCACCGTTGGCTAACACGGCACTTGCTTTAAAATCTGGCGCCTGACGCCCTACTAATACTGACATCGTTCTCTCCTAATTATTAATACCATCGTAACTACACGCCCCTTTTCAAGAGAAACCCATATTGCTCGCAGGATGGGCTTTAGGGTACTTTCAGATGGATGCGTAGTTACATACCATCAAACAATTCTTTTAACTCACCGCTTTCATACAGTGATAATACTATATCACAACCACCAATCAATTCACCGTTGACAAAAATCTGTGGAAAAGTAGGCCAATTGGAGACTTGCGGCAAAGTCGCCCGCACCTCTGGTTCGGCCAAAACATCGACAAAAGCAAAAGCTTGGCCCATCGCTTTCAACACCGACACGGCTTGTGCAGAAAATCCACATTTTGGTGCGTCAGGTGTTCCTTTCATATAAATCAACACCTTATGTTCGGCAATTTGGGCTTTTAAACGTTCTTCTAGGGTCACAACTCACCTCCTCAATCTTAGATTGGTTGATCTTAACACACTTGCTAAAATCACGCTAGGGTCTTACACTATGTCAACAAGCTCTAATATACACCTTAAAATGGAGGATCTATCATGATTGAATTACCAGACCTACCCTATCCGATGGACGCTTTAGTACCTTATATTTCCCAAGAAACCCTAGAATACCATTATGGTAAACACCACCGCGCTTATGTCGATAATTTGAATAAACTATTAGTCGATAATCCCTTGGCTAAAGAAAATCTAGAAACCATCATCAAGAAATCTTCTGGCGGTATTTTTAACAATGCGGCGCAAATATGGAATCACACTTTTTATTGGCATTCTTTAACACCCAAACCCAAAAAATTACCTGAGGGTGCATTGGCAAAAGCCATTGAGGCCAAATTTGGTTCTTTTGAACAGTTTAAAGAAGAATTTACCAAAGCCGCTGTGACTTTATTTGGTTCGGGTTGGGCCTGGTTAGTCAAAAATCCTCAAGGTGAAGTGGAAATTTTGCAAACGCAAAATGCTGCTACGCCTATCACCCAAGAAGGTTTTAGCCCTTTATTAACCTGTGATGTTTGGGAGCACGCCTACTATATAGATACGCGTAACGCACGGCCCAAGTATCTGGAAAATTTCTGGGCGGTAGTCAACTGGGATTTTGCGGAAAGTAATTTTAAACACGGATAATAACACCATGACCTCACACTTAATGCCTACCTATAAACGCTTACCCGTTTCCTTTGAACGCGGGCAAGGTGCTTGGCTATGGGATAGCAATGGCAATCCTTATTTAGATGCATTAACTGGCATTGCCGTCTGCGGCTTGGGGCATGCGCATCCCAAAATCACCGCGACTATCTATGAACAGGCACAAAAAGTATTACATACTGGCAATGGTTTTCGCGTCGATCACCAAGAGCACCTGGCGGATCGGTTAACGCAATTATCCGGCATGGACAATGCTTTTTTTGCTAACTCGGGTGCTGAGGTCAATGAAACCGCCTTAAAATTATGCCGTTTATGGGGCCGTGAAAAAAACATTGCACTACCCCATGTGATCGTAACTGACAATGCTTTTCATGGCCGTACCTTAGCCACTTTAAGTGCTTCAGGCTCTCGCATCATTCAAGCGGGTTTTGAACCTTTGGTACAAGGTTTTATTCGTGTGCCTTTCAATGACATCAACGCTATTCAAACTGTTTTACAAAGCCGCCACGATGTCGTTGCCATTATGGTAGAGCCGATATTGGGCAATGGTGGCATTAAAATACCTGCAGACGATTACCTGGTAGAATTACGTAAGCTCTGCGATCAACACGATTGTTTATTGATCCTGGATGAAATTCAAACCGGCATAGGCCGTACCGGTAAATGGTTTTATTATCAGCATACGCCTATATTGCCCGATGTCTTAACCTGCGCTAAAACTTTAGGCAACGGCATTCCCATCGGCGCTTGCCTTGCCCGCGGAAAGGCTGCACACTTATTTCATGCCGGGCAACATGGCTCTACCTTTGGTGGCAACCCATTTGCTTGCGCAGTCGCTTTAAGGGTATTACAGACTATCGAAGAAGAAAATTTATTGCCCCACATTGTTAAGACAGGTGCCCTACTTCAGCAGAGCCTAAATGAAACTTTAAGTCATCACCCTGCCATAAAAGCCATTCGTGGGCGAGGATTAATGTTAGGCGTTGAGTTATCAGCTCCTTGCAGTCATTTATTGCCTATTGCCTTAAAAGAAGGGTTGTTATTTAATGTCACCGCTGAAAATGTCATTCGCTTATTGCCGCCTTATATTTTGAATGCAGATGAAGCGGCGCAAATAGTAACAAGATTGCAAAAAACAATAGAACAGTTTTAAGAAACGGGCTCATGGCAATTAGGCTCTTACAAAGAACCTATATGGGCAAGAAAACAAGGCAAAATAACAGGTAGAACCCTAATGTATTCTACCTGTTATGATTATGACTGATTAAAAACCACGGTTTCGACTTGATGGGCGGAATAAAGCCTCTAATCTTGCTTCTTCTTCATCTCTTAAAGTA
>CAMFJO010000195.1 GCA_945956945.1 uncultured Legionellales bacterium
CAACCCCCCTCGACTAGTCGTCGGCAGCGTCAGATGTGTATAAGAGACAGGCTTTGCACTCTACCGGCTGACAAACCTCTGCGAACTTTTTGCCACAACAAAGGGGATAATTTAAAACCCACCAAATAATCCAGCGCACGGCGCGCTTGTTGTGCGTGCACCAAAGGCATGGCCACTTCGCGCGGATGCGTCATCGCATCCAATATGGCTGTTTTGGTGATTTCATGAAACACCACACGTTTAACCGGCTTATCTTTCAGCAGTTTACGTTCTTTCATTAATTCTTGGACTGACCAGGCAATGGCTTCACCTTCTCTATCCGGGTCAGTGGCTAGAATTAAACAATCTGCTGCTTTGATACACTTTGCAATCGCGTCTACGTGCTTGGTATTCTTTTCTGCTACCTGATACTTCATGGCAAAATCATGTTCGGGATCCACAGCCCCTTCTTTGGGAACCAGATCGCGTACATGGCCATACGAAGCCAGTACCACATTGCCGGGACCTAAATATTTTTCTATGGTCTTTGCCTTGGCAGGCGATTCAACTATCACTAAATTTTTTGTCATCTATTTTTAAACTCAATCACTTTTATCAGCTCTTGTCCCGTTTTATATACTCAAACAACTTCAAAATGCGAAGTATCCAATGCCCTAACTACTCCCTGTGGACCGTCATTGCGAGCTTTCGCTTTAGCGAAAGCGTGGCAATCCATAACGATCTACCTGGATTGCCGCGGCGCTTCGCGCCTCGCAATGACGGTTCATAAGAACTGGATATGCTGGTGAGTTTATCTTGTATTATTCTTCATCTAAAAATCCACTGTTGTGAATATTAAAGGAGAAAACAATGACCATTCGAGTTTTAGTGAACGGCGCCTTGGGTCGTATGGGCACCGAAGTAGTACAAGTTTTGAAAGATAATTCTCAATTTAATTTGGTGGGTACGTGTGGTAAGGGCGATGATTTGTCGAAAGCGATTCAGCAAAGCCAGGCCGATGTGGTGGTGGATTTTACCAACGCCAATGTGGTATTTGAGAATAGCCAAAAGATTTTAGCCGCGGGGGCAAGGCCGGTGATTGGAACGACGGGTTTAATGCCCCCTCAAATTAAACAATTGCAAGCGATGGCAGCAAAGCAAAAAATAGGTGGGATTATTGCCCCTAATTTTTCCTTGGGGGGCGTGTTGATGATGAAATATGCGACGCAATGGATAAAATATTTTCCCAATGTGGAAATCATTGAGTTGCACCACGATGGTAAACTGGAAGCACCCTCGGGCACAGCCATGCGTACTGCACAAACTCTGTCCGCTTTACGAGGCCAGCATGCAGAATCGAAGTCAGAGCGGGTGCTGGTTGAAGGTGCGCGCGGCGCTACGGTTGAGGGAATTCATGTGCATTCTATTCGTTTACCAGGGCTCGTAGCACATCAGGAAATTATTTTTGGCGGTGTGGATGAAACCTTAACGGTTCGTCATGATTCTATCCATCGGCGCTGTTTTATGCCAGGTGTATTGTTGGCGTGTGAAAAGGTAATGAGCTTGAATGAATTGGTGTATGGTTTAGAGCATATTATAGAGTAGTAATCCGATGGACAAGAAGACATTTGCAGCACTGTGTACCACCATTTTTTTATGGGGTTCCGCTTTTGTTGCGATTCGCATTGCTACTGTTCATTTCTCTCCGGGCGGTCTTGCTTTATTACGCTTGTTAATAGGTTCTGTGCTGATACTGCCTATCGCTGGACGGCATTTTTTTCGTAAAGTGGATTTTCGTTGGTGGGATATCCCGCATATTATTATTTTGGCTACGATTGGTCTTAGCTTATACCATGTCTTCCTTGCCTATGCGGAACGCAGTGTACCGGCTGGAATTGCAAGTTTTATCGTAGGGCAGATGCCCATCATTTCTGCTGTATTGGCATTGTGGTTTTACAAGGAGCGGATACCATTTTGGGGTTGTGTGGGTTTGGTCATCAGTGTCGGGGGTGTTTCCTTGATAGCGATAGCCGGAAATCAGGAAGTGGCTTTTACGATTGGTTTGTGGGCGGTCATCGCTTGCACGGTTTTTTCGGGTGCCTATAATGTGTTCATTAAACCTTTGTTGTTGCGTTACGATCCGGTCGCTTTATCTGCTTACATCATGTGGGCAAGTACCTTATGGTTATGGCAATATTTTCCGGATATGGTGCACGATATACGTACGGCGCCTGCCGAGGATACCTGGTGCGTTGTCTATTTGGGGGTATTTCCCACGGCGGTCGGCTATATTACCTGGAGTTATGCCCTGGCACGGTTACCCACTTTTAAGGCGACCTGTTGGATGTTCATGTTACCGCTTGTCTCGTGTTTATTGGGCTGGTGGATATTAAAAGAAACCCCCGATCTTTTAACCTTTTTAGGGGGTGTGATTGCCATGGGGGGGGCTATTTTGGTGACTTTGAGTAAGCATAAAGCGCAAATGCTGGAAAAAAAACGACAATAATCCTAGATAACCTATAACCTATTGAAAAATAAAGTTATTTTATTGGCGTGGGGGCTAAGCCCTGATGCGATAGAAAAATGCTCCCCTTGCTTTTAATGTTAATATTTGGTAGCCTTGCCGCTAATTGATTATTGAATAGAGAGGAATTATCATGCAAGCAGAAATACATCCCGGCTATAAGGATGTTGAAGTAAAGTGTAGCTGTGGCTATGTTACTCAGATCCGTTCGACTTTGGCGAATGACACCCTGGCGATTGAAGTTTGCTCTCAGTGCCACCCTTTTTACACCGGTAAACAAAAGATCGTAGATACTGCAGGTCGCGTCGATAAATTCAAACGGCGTTTCAGAAAAGACAGCACTGATGGTGCTAAAGACGATGGTAAAGCAGGCGCTTAGTTCATTTTCGCAATGACGACCCATAAGGTAATGGCTTCACAGAAAATGTATTTTTCATAAGAGGTGATCGCTTATGCAAGCAGCAATGATGAATGAAGCCAATAAAAAACAGAATTCGTGGAAATGGTTTTTTCCGATACTGGTTTGTTCTTTAGGCGCTGCTTTTTATGCCTATGAATATCTGTTACGTATTACCCCCAATGTCATTTACGCCGATTTATTTCGCTACTTTGGTATTTCAGCGACTGGCTATGGTTTTATCAATGCTTTTTACTATTATGCCTATACGCCGATGCAATTGCCTGTCGGCATGTTAATGGATCGTTATGGCCCACGCCGGTTATTAACCTTAGCGTGCTTGGCTTGTGCTTTAGGAACCTATCTTTTTGCGGCTACCGATCAATGGGGCGTGGCCTTGTTAGCACGTTTTATTGTGGGTTTTGGTTCGGCTTTTGCTTTTGTGGGCGTATTAAAACTGGCGACAATCTGGCTGCCCGCTAATAAATTTGGTTTAATCGCTGGACTCACTTCCTCTTTCGGTACCTTGGTGGGTGCTT
>CAMFJO010000196.1 GCA_945956945.1 uncultured Legionellales bacterium
TGGATGAAGGCTTACGTTTCGCCGTCCGCGAAGGTGGCCGCACCGTGGGTGCTGGCGTTGTAACAAAGGTAATCGGATAATATTATGGCAAAGAAACAAAGGATCCGCATCCGCTTAAAATCGTTTGATCACCGTTTAATCGAGCAGTCGGCTAAAGAGATAGTGGAAACTGCAAAGCGCACTGGTGCGCAATTGCAGGGACCTTTCCCTTTGCCTACTAAAATTGAACGTTTTACAGTCCTGATTTCGCCGCACGTCAATAAAGATGCGCGCGATCAATACGAAATCAAGACCCATAAACGTTTGATCGATATCGTTGATCCAACCGATAAGACGGTAGATGCTCTGATGAAGCTTGATTTGGCATCCGGTGTGGATGTGCGAATTAAGATAGATAGTATTGAGTAATCATTAAAGATTGTGTACAATCGCAATCTTTGCAGGATTATAGCCAATTTAGCGTAAAAATACGCCAAATTGGCGCCTTCTCCCTTATAGGGAGAGGTTAAGAAAAATAAGAGATCAATTGTTATACTCACAGCAGTTGATTTTTAGGCGAGGCGGCAAGTCCGCGAGCCAAAGGAGTGTATTTACATACATGACTTTGGTGGGTCGGGCGAAGCCAACAAAGCCTAAAGGTCAAATGCGAAGAGTGTATTTATTGCGCTCTCAATAAAGAGGTTTTAGCTATGACAAACGGTGTGATTGGCCGCAAGTGCGGCATGACGCAAATTTTCACTGACGAAGGCGCCATCCCAGTGACCGTAATCCACGTGGCACCTAATCGTGTGGTACAGGTTAAAGATGAAACTAAGGATGGTTATAAGGCCATTCAGGTTACTTCAGGCGAGCAAAAATTATCAAGAATTAACAAGCCTTTAACAGGCCATTATGCCAAAGCGCAAACACAGCCTGGGCATATATTAAAAGAATTTTCAATCAGTGACCCATCTCAATATACTTTGGGTCAAACCATCAGCCTTGATATTTTTGCTGAAGGCCAGTTGGTCGATGTCAGTGCTGTCAGTAAAGGTAAGGGCTTTGCCGGTACGGTTAAGCGTCATAATTTTGGTTGTCAACCTTTTTCGCATGGTAACTCGCGATCGCATCGTGTTCCTGGATCGACTGGGCAAAATCAGTCTCCACGTAAAGTGTTCAAAGGAAAAAAAATGGCTGGCCACATGGGTAATGTGCTCCGTACCATTCAAAATCAAATTTTAGTTCGTATCGATAAAGACAACAATTTATTGTTGGTCAAGGGCGTGGTTCCTGGGCCTAAAGGTGGGAATGTTGTGGTACGCCATGCCGTAAAAAGCATTCAGGGGGGTAATTAGCCGTGGATTTACAGATTTATTCAAATACGACACATGATGCGACGAGCACGCTCAGTGTTTCAGATGCTATTTTTGCTAGAGAATACAATGAACCTCTGATTCATCAGGCGGTTCAAAAGAGTTTAGCTGGATGGCGTCAAGGTTCCGTACAAACCAAATCCCGCGCTGATGTGAGTGGTGGCGGTAAGAAGCCATGGCGTCAGAAAGGTACCGGACGTGCGCGTGCGGGTTCTATTCGCGGCCCTATTTGGCGTGGGGGCGGTCATACCTTTGCTAAAGCGCCTAGAGATTTTTCGCAAAAAATGAATAAAAAAGCGATGAAAGCGGTTTTTTCTTCGATTTTATCTGAGTTATTGCGTCAGAATCGTTTGCGTGTCATTGACCATTTTACGGTGGCTGAAGCTAAAACTAAATCTTTGATACAAAAATTGGCTTCGTTGGGATTGGCAGAAAATGTATTAATTGTAGTATCTGATTTTGATTACAATTTAATGCTGGCTGCACGTAATATTCCGAATGTGAGCGTGATGGAAATGCATGATATTGACCCCGTGGATTTAGTGGGTTTTGAGCATATTATCATGACGGTAGAGAGCGTCAAATTTTTTGAAGAGAGGTTAGCGTCATGTTAAATGAACGTGTTTATGAAATTATTCGAGGGCCTCATGTGTCTGAAAAGGCAACCCTCTTAGCGGACAGCGCCAAAAAACAATTGGTATTAGAAGTAGCCTGTGACGCAACTAAACTTGAGATCAAAAAGGCTGTAGAGCAAATGTTTAATGTGTTAGTCGAACATGTGACAACCTGTCATGTGAAGGCAAAAAACAAGCGTGTAGGGCGCGTCATGGGTAAACGTAAAGGCTGGAAGAAAGCCTATGTTACCTTAGCCGCAGGGCAAGATGTACAATTTGCTAGTGCTTAATAGGAAAAAGGTATAGAGAAATGGCTGTAATCAAATTAAAACCAACATCGCCCGGTACACGTCATGTGACACGTGCGGATAAAAGTCATTTGCATAAAGGTGCGCCGCATGGTCCCTTAGTGCAAAAACAAAAGCGTACTTGTGGGCGTAACAACTTAGGCCGGATCACGGTGCGACATCGTGGTGGTGGTCATAAGCAACATTATAGAATGATCGATTTTAAGCGGATCAAAGATGCGATTCCTGCCAAGGTAGAGCGTTTGGAGTACGATCCCAATCGTACCGCTTATATTGCATTGTTGTTATATCGCGATGGCGAACGCCGTTATATTATCGCACCTAAAGGTTTAAAGGTCGGTGATGAAGTGATGTCGGGCCGAGATGCTTCCATTCGTGTTGGTAATACTTTGCCGCTCATCAATATCCCCTTGGGAACGATGATCCACTGTGTGGAAATGCAGCCTGGTAAAGGCGCACAGTTGGGGCGTAGTGCGGGTGCGGGTATGCAACTACTGGCAAAAGAAGGGGCTTATGCCACTTTACGTTTGCGTTCCGGTGAAATGCGTAAGATTCCTTTAGAATGCAGAGCAACGATTGGTGAGGTCGGTAATGAGGATCACAATTTGATTGCTTTGGGTAAAGCGGGTGCTAAACGTTGGCGCGGTATTAGACCGACAGTGCGTGGTGTGGCTATGAACCCCATCGATCACCCTATGGGTGGTGGTGAAGGTAAGACTTCTGGTGGCCGTCATCCTTGTAGTCCATGGGGATGGAAGACCAAAGGGTATAAAACACGCCGTAATAAACGTACGACGAAATTTATTGTTAGAACACGTAAACAAACTAAGGCTAAATAGAGGATAATTATTCAGCGCCTCGATCTAGTCATATCGCGAAAGCGCAGATTTAGATGCAGGTTGCACATAAACCGCTGGTGAAAAAGCGGAGTTTACATAGACGTAAATGAGCATTTTTCACCAGCGGTTTATGTGCAAGATGCGCTAAATATGTGTTTTCCTAGAAAAGAGCTGAGCAGTTAATAGAGGTAATAAAGTGCCAAGATCAGTAAAAAAAGGACCCTATATTTTATATAGTTTGGTCAAAAAAGTGATGAAAGCAGTGGCTGCTAATGACAAACGTCCTATCAAGACATGGTCTAGAGC
>CAMFJO010000197.1 GCA_945956945.1 uncultured Legionellales bacterium
GATGTGGTCTTGTCGGGTACAGGCAGAAACTCTGAGCCGGATTGGATGACTAAATGGGTGGGTGCAGATGGTCTTATAAAAATAAAAAAAATATGGGAGAAGGAGGGGGATTTTAAAAAACAAACGTTCTCCCCTAAAGATGAGCAGTGGAAAGAGAATGGCTTTGGTGGATTTCATACAAACCTTTCTAAGTATGCCCCCACAGCTGTTTTTATAAATGCGGTAGAGACAGTAGATAGCTTTGAGAAGAAAGTTAACGATTTAATTAATAGTAGATTTATAAAGCAAATAGAATCAAATGAAGAGTATGAAAAAATTAAGAAAGCTGTTTTAGATCTTCAAAAAGATATTACAGGGTCTTCAGATATTACGGAGTTTAACAGAGAAATTAATGAAGAGTTTAAGAAGGTTTTTTCAAACCTCACATTACAAATAAAACATAAAAGTGATGATGGTGTAGATATTAAAAAAGCATTTGAAAAAAATCATTCTATAGGTGTAAAGAAAGATGGCATAGATAGAGATGAGAATTTTCACCAGCACGGTCATGGGGTTATTAGACAAGCACTTTTTAATTTTCTTAAATTCTTGGCAAAGCTTGACGAAAACATATCATATATAATTCTCTTTGAAGAACCAGAAATTTTCTTGCATCCAAAGGCAGCCTTTAATTTAAGGCAAAGTTTGTATAATATCGCTGATAATAACAGTTTTCAAATATTATGTGCAACACATTCACCACTTATGATTGATATATCCAAACCAAATGCCTCTTTAGTTCGTGTTCTAAAAAATGATGATGAGAGCACTATAACTTACCAGGCAAATAGAGATATTTTTCAAGATACGGTTCAGAAAAAACAATTAGTACAAATGATAAATCGATTTAATCCACATATATGCGAGGCATTTTATGCAAATAAGGTACTACTTGTAGAGGGAGATTCGGAAACCATCATATATAGAGAGCTACTAGATAGAATATACCCAATTCAAGACATTTTTGTTTTAAATACAGGTAGCAAAAATAATATACCTTTTTTTCAAGAAATATTGACGCATTTTCAAATAGAGCATTATGTTATACATGATACGGATAAACCAAAGACAGCGGAAGGAAATGAAAACCCTGCTTGGTCTTTAAACAAGACGATCTGGGATAACATCAAAAAAGCCAATGAGGTAAAAGCAGGATTAGCAAGAAGATATGTACACGTGCATGATCTTGAGTCGGCCAATGATTATACGTATGACAAAGCATCAGGAAAGCCACTTTCAGCTTATGGGTTTGCAAAAAGTCTTAATGTAGATAGTAACGTGGCCTGCTTGAATTGGCTAAAAGATATTCTTAATGAGAAAAAAATTAATCATGATCATAATTATGTGCTGCAGGAAGCTGGTGAAGATGAATAACGTGATCTTCGGTAACTTATGACAATTAGTTTAGTCTATAGTTATACAAATTAGTATTTTTTTTACGCTATGTCTTTGATTTCAGCCGGTGACAATTTGTCACCGACTGAAGTCAAAGATGTAATTAGTCAACAGTCTGTTGACCAATTACCATATCATTTCCGGGGGTAATGTTGGGGGTAAGCAACTATGTTCCCAGATGACAAATCCTGTAATGACAAGGCTTTAAGCGGATTTCACAATGCCTGTCCGGGGAGCCATTATCCATAAAAAAGCCCGGCAACGCCGGGTTTTTTTATGGATATAAAGTATCTTTCTGGCAGAGATGATAATCTCTTGAACAAGGAAGGTAGTGAAGTGGTTACAAAATGTAACTGGTTGAAAATGGTCGTCGAAGATGGCAAATTATGGCTTACCGATGCGGCCCATGTCGAAACCTTGTTATGTCTGATTCAATTGGCACTTAGCTCAAAGGCCGAACTTACTTAAAAATCCATGCCTGTTTTTCGGTGCTGTCGTTTCTTCAGTAGGTTATGATGTACTCAAAGCGTTTCACGTTGCGGCGCGGTGCAAGGCAGCGGGAGGGCCGGCGTGTACAGAGAGAATAGTAAGCAAATAACGGTTGAGGCGCCATGATGATAAGTGTTGCAGAAATAGAGGTTTTCTATCAAGCGTTGTTGGATAAAAATCCTGCATATGAAGGTGTTTTTTATGTTGGCGTTACGACAACGGGTATCTTTTGCCGACCTACCTGTCCTGCTAGAAAGCCTAAAAAAGCCCATTGCGAGTTTTTCAAGACAGCCCAGGATGCATTACTTGCTTCTTTTCGTCCTTGTAAACGTTGTCGACCTTTGTCACATCCCAATCAAGTGTCTCATACCGTTCAGCGTTTAGTTGAGGCAGTGGAAAAAGAACCTACAAAGCGTTGGAAATCCCAAGATTTTAAAGTACTGGCTATTGATGAGTCGACGGCGAGAAGGCAATTTAAAAAACGTTTTGGCATGACGTTTGTTGCTTATGCAAGGGCGAGAAGAATCGGGGAGGCGATGAAAGACATTCGTGAGGGTGCTTCCATCATTGATGCGCAATTGCAAGCAGGTTATGAGTCAGGTAGCGGTTTTCGTGATGCATTCTCGAAAATGTTAGGCGAGGTACCTAAAAAAATCAATAAAGCGTTGGTTATCTTAAAGGCGGCTAGAATAGATACAAAATTAGGTCCAATGATTGCGATAGCAGATGAAAAATCGCTTTATCTTCTCGAATTTGTGACTAGGCGCGGATTAGAGCGCGAGGTTGAACGGCTACGACAAAGAGGCTTTGCTATCATGCCTGGTAGCACTTTGCCATTGGTTTCCATCGCGCATGAGCTTAATGATTATTTTGAAGGTCGCTTAAAGGTATTTAAAACACCATGTCATGTATTCGGCAGTGATTTTCAGCAGCAAGTCTGGGAACAACTTTGTCAAATTCCCTATGGAGAAACAAGAAGTTATGCAGAACAAGCCGTGTTATTAGGAAAACCCAGCGCGTATCGAGCAGTTGCCAATGCTAATGGTAAAAATCAATTGGCGATTATTATTCCATGTCATCGTGTTATTGCGAGTGATGGGTCATTAAGTGGTTATGGGGGTGGTCTCGCTGTCAAAGCTTGGCTGATCCAGCATGAAAAACAACATAAGGCAACGTAAGTCAATACGTTAAAAATCTTTCAAAAAGCATGTGATCTCATCGCGATAGGATAGTTTTTTATCCTTTATTCTGCAATTCTTGCAATGGCTTTGCGCCAGCCTTGACACCAACGCTCGCGCAACTCAAGGCTTAACGCGGGGTTAAATGCATCGGCTTCTTGCCAAATATCAGGTAATCCAGCAGGTAGCTGATAGCACCCTAGTGTAATTCCGGCTAAATAAGCTGCACCTAAAACACTGGTTTCCACTTGCTTAGGGCGAATAACGGGTAAATGTAAGATATCAGCAAGAAATTGTATGAGCCAATCATTGTTGGCC
>CAMFJO010000198.1 GCA_945956945.1 uncultured Legionellales bacterium
CCAGTGATGAGACTCACACTGGCAGGCCAATTATCGCTGTGTACACCCATGGGGGCCAGGATGGGGGTGATGCCTTTGCCTATCCAGGATAAGGGGGTGGTGTTATCGTTTAAATGAATGCTGTTTAAACTGCCGATTAAAATACACACGGGCACAATCATGCGGCCAGCGCGCAGTACAAAACCACGTAATCGTTGCCAGGTGAGTAGCCACAGCGTTTGTAAGCGGGGTGTGTGGTAAATCGGTAATTCCTGAATGAAAGGGGTAGCGCTGCGTTTGAAGACGGTTTTCTGCAAGATGAAACCCGTCAACATGGCCACCAAAATGCCGATGACATACAATGAAAAAATCACCAAGCCGCCGTGTTCCGGGAAAAAAGCACCCGCAAAGACGACGAATATCGCCAGGCGTGCGCCGCAAGACATAAAAGGTGCCATCAATGCTGTGACGATGCGATCGCGCGTAGAGTCTAATGTCCGTGTCGCCATGATAGACGGAACATTACAACCAAAGCCCACAATCAGGGGAATAAAAGATTTTCCGGGCAAACCGACGGATTGCATGAGTCTGTCCATCACAAAGGCAGCACGCGCCATATAACCCGAATCTTCCAAAAAAGCCATGAATAAAAACATGAGGCCTATTTGAGGAATAAAATTCAAAACCGTATTCACACCCACGCCCAAACCATGCGCCACAATCGCCGTAAACCAGTGTGGTAACCCCCATTCTGCGCCCCAATGCAAGGGACCGTTTACGAATAAAGCATTAGAACTCAAATCAAATAAAGGCTGCAGTAAACCACCCACACTCATGGAAACTTCAAACATCAAATACATGATGATAAGAAAGATGGGAATGCCAAAATAACGGTGCATGACGATTTTATCGATGGTCTCCGTGACGGTTTTGGCGACGGTACTGGGGGAAGCCACGCAAGTGTCATAAAGGGTTTGAATGGTTGCATAGCGTTCTTGTGCTAATAAAATATCGCTTTCTTCATTCTGTTCCTGCTCAAGACGAGTAATACATTGCTGGATCGCTTGTTTCTGTGCCTGGGTTTCCAGCCATTGCGTGGCCAATAAATCTTTTTCCAGCAAAGACAGTGCGCACCAGATGGGCTCTGGGTGGCTTTGACACAGTGCCACTAAGGATTGAAAATGGGGTAATTTGGTCGTGACGAGTGGCTTGCGCTTATCCACCGCGGTTTGGGTAAGGATCTTTTTTAAAGCACCCAGACCTTTTTTTTGATTTAAGCTGATGGGGATGACAGGAATATTCAATTGACGCGATAATTCTTGTGCATTGATGCGCAAACGTCGTTTATCGGCAATGTCCATCATGTTAAGCACCAAAATGCAAGGAATGCCAAGCGTTAATAATTGTAGCGTTAAATATAAATTGCGTTTTAAATTGGCTGCATCCACAATGTTAATCAAGACATCGGTTTGCCGGCTTAACAAGAAATCCATAGCAATGCGTTCATCGATGCTGTGATCGGATTTAGCGACCGTAAGAGAGTAAATGCCGGGCAGATCGGTGACCGTAAAATCAGTATGGCCATACTGGAAGGATCCCATTTTTTTTTCGACGGTAACCCCTGGCCAATTGCCTACTTTTTGTTTGGCGCCAGTGAGTTTATTGAATAAAGTGGTTTTGCCGCAATTGGGATTGCCCGCAATGGCAATGCGTAATGACGTCATGGCACGGCTCGTCTTATTTGTACTAAAGCCAATTCCTGAGCTCGGAGGCTAACTTCTGCGCCCTGAATGGCAATGTGTAGCATATCGCCTAAAGGTGCTTTGCGAATGACGGTAAAAAGCGCATCTGGAACAAAGCCCATGGACAATAACTTGAGCCTATAGCCTTTATCCATTAAATTATCAAATTTTTCAACAACATAGGAGAAGCCGGGTTGTAGCATGAGATTCCGCCTTTATAATTTAATGAGGAGTATGTGGAGTATACCAAAAAGAAAAGACAATGTAAATGAGAATGAGAATCATTACCAAGGAGGGGTTATTCTTTTAGCCCGAGTCTCAATTAAAACACAGATAGCATCAATCACTGGCGAGACTAAACCATCGTGCTTAAATGTTTCTCTGAGTGCTATAGCATGATCGAGTGTATATTTCGCCATTATACTTAATTGTTTTTCAATATTTTTTCTGGCAGGTTCTGTATTGGGGACTATGCGCTGCCAATGGCGTAGAAAAACATCATTTGGATCGTATCTGCCACCAATTTTCATGGCCATTTTGGGAGATAAATTAGGATAGACTGCCGTACTTAAGAGGTCATAAGCGGGTGCCAGCTGAGGTTTGCGTTCCCTATAGAGTAAAGAAAAGTTTTTACCATGAGCATCGGCATTACCAATCAGATAATTGAAAATGACTATATTCAAAAAGTTGCGTTGATCGAGCGCTGGTTTGACGAAATGCATATTAATAATATCTAGGCATTTAGCTATACCAGGCCCACCTTCGCGTTCATATTTTATCTCGGGCGGAATGCCCAAAGCTTGACAGAAATCTTCTTGATGAATGCGTTCTATAGAGCCCTTTTGATTTTTCTTTCGATCATAGCGTTCCACGATATAACAGGGAATATCGCCAACAAAAAGGATCATTGCTTTGGGTACAGCGATACCTATTTTTTCCGCCAGATGCATACAAAATAGTTCATTGTAAACACTGTCTTGTATATGATCGAGGGCAGGCTTAAGGATATGTGTAGTCGGCGCACCACCTGTGATAAGAGCAACCCTATTATTTTCGAAACCTACAGGGAGTTTATTTTGTGCACCCGCGAGTGATAAGCGAATCTTATCTTCCCCGACTAAAAGTGGATGTCGTTTTAGTAACTCAAGAATATCACGTAGTTTGGCATCATCTAGAATTTCAATATCCTTATCGTTGTAAAGTGGGGGGGGATGCCCTTCAGGATAAAGAGACAGGGCACCAGCACACTCACCGCCAAGTGCTTGTAATAGAGCAAAAGAATTTTTTTCAGAAAGCCCCAAGTAACGCGCAATCTTTTGCTTTGCAATGTCATCGGGTAATAAGCCAGAAAAAAAGGCTTTTACCTCAGGACCCATGAAAGGTTCTGCTCTGAGTGGTAAACAAAGTGATATGCTGCTGGTAGCGTGATGTAAAAATTCTGGTGCGTAGGTGAATGATAGACTGCCTTGATTGTTTTGCGCCAGCTTACCCACTTGTACTGCATTTAAATAAACATCCAGAATAGGGTTGCTCATAAATTATCTCCGTCGATTTGGATATCTAGTCCAAGCATGGCAAGGATTTGCAAGGATTTACCGATATGGCAGGATTCCTTACCTTGTTCTAATTCACGTATGAAGCGTATTCCCACGCCGCTGGCAGCAGCGAGTTGTTCTTGGG
>CAMFJO010000199.1 GCA_945956945.1 uncultured Legionellales bacterium
ATCAACGCACAAGATGCGTATGGGCGTACAGCACTGATGTATATTGCCATGGGTTACCGCTATTTTGGTTATGGAAAACTGCAGTGGGGGCATAAAGAACTCACCACATTGTTATTAAAAAATGGCGCCGATCTCTCTTTGAAAGATCACTTAGGAAAGACAGCATTGGATTATTTCATAGCAGAAATGGGGGCGGAACATCCAGCCACACAATTAATCCGTGAAGTCTTGGCGGCTAGGTCTATATCTTCTTCTGTAGCAGAATCCAGCACAAGCATTGCCAGTATTGCTGCAGGCGGTAATAGCGCCTTTTTCACTTCATCGCCGGTGTCTTCCGCTAATCCGAGCTCAGTGTTACCGTCGGGCCCTAAGCACGGTACCAGGTAATTTTTATTCGCTAGTAAAAAAGGCCATCTTTGTGCAAAAGTATGAAGGTGGTCTTCTTACTGCTGCGCATTTAACTCAACTCAATGCCGTCTTTCTGGGATCGTATAATGCGGCGGAAAACTAAAATGTTTATCGATGCGCCAAAACTGATAGGTTTGTTGTAAAACGAAACCGCAACGTTGGTATAATTTTAAGGCATGGTGGTTGTTGGTGGCGACGACCAGTTCAAAGTGACGCTGTCCTTCTGCCATTAGGGTATTTAAAGCCATTTTAACCAATTGCAAACCAAAACCGGCATTGCGTTTTTCGGGCACAATGCCGATATCGTGTAAACAAGTGGAATCGGGACTATCAATGCGTGCGTGTAAAGCGCCAATGGCTTCACCATGGTGCAAGGCCAGAAAACAACGTCGGTTGGGCATAGTCACCGTTTTGGAAAAGCGCTCTATCATCATTTCCAAATCAGAGTGAAAAGCGCGTTCATGGATTTGCGCCAATTGTGTGGCATTTACCTTATCCTTGATTTGTACCAATTCAATGGAATCTACAGCCGAGGTATCTTCTGGATCGGGCGTATCGCGTTTTAGCATATACTCTTTATGAGTGGCTTCGGCTCCCAAACGATTGAAGGTTTTGGCAAGTGCGTGGTCCCGCACATCGGTAGACAATATTAGGGCATCATAATACAACAGCTGCAATTTATCGCGCGCATAATCCAGTAAATGTTCAAATAAGCTTTGGTTGCGAAAATCAGGGTGTATGGCGAAAGACACTTCAATACTGTAATCTTCAAAATTAAAAGTGCTTAAATAGCCTACCATCTTATCATCCTGGTATAGGCAATAATCACCTGGTACTTCCCGTTTTAACTTAAGCACCTCCCAGTAAATCATGGGCACATACCCATCGACAGCTTTACAAGAATCAACCAGAGTGTGCAGATCTTTTATCAATTTGTTATTAAATCCATTGTATTCGTGTAAAGTGATCATGGTTAATCCTAATGTAGAGAGGGGGGCGAGTCATCTGCAGAGGGATGAAAAATTCGATAAACGTCAATTTTATCGAAAGCATAACTTTTGTTACAAAATTCACAATGTACAACCAGCGACTCGGTGCTATTAAAGATTTCCATCGCTTCTTTTTCACCGAAAGTGATAATAGCCTGTTCACTTTTCTGCAGGGAGCAAGAGCATTTAAATTCCACGGCTTCTTCCATAAACCACTCGGTGTTCTCGCCGTGAAATAGTCGATGCATTAACTCCATGGGAGGAACGCTCAATAATTCAGGTTGTGTGAGTGTGTCTGCTAAACAGGTCACGTGTTGCCACATATCTTCCGTCATCGCTTCATCGGGCAAGGTTTGAAGCATCAGGCCGACAATACTTTCGTGCGTGGAGGCAAAGTAAAATCGGGTAGGGAGCTGTTCGGAGCGTTGAAAATAACTCTCCAAACACTGGGCCAGGTTGCCTTGTTCTAAAGGAACAATACCGCTGTAGGTTTCCTGTGAAGCCGATTGGGTAATGCTAATTAAACATTGTGCCTTGGAAAACAATTGCGTGACGGATTCCAGATCGATGGTTTCATCCCATTTAGCGAGTCCTCGCAAATGAAACAAATGATTGCATTGTGCGAGCAATAGCTGGATGGGTCCAGGTCCTTCAATTTGCAAGGTGGTTTTACCCTCGTATTTTAAGGTACTGGAAATCAGTGCGCTCGCGGCAAGCGCTTCGCCAATCAGCATACTGACAGTCATGGGATAGGGATGGATTGCCTGAATGGCTCTATAAGCGTGATCCAGTTGGATCCACTGACCTCGTACATGTAAATCTTTTAGAATAAAGCGCTGCAAGCGATCTTTGGGTAAAGAAGAAGTCATTTTTATTTGGTTCCAAATAGGCGATCACCGGCATCTCCCAAGCCTGGTAAAATATAGCCATGTTCATTGAGTTGTCTGTCTAAAGCGGCCGTGTATATTTTAACGTCTGGGTGTGCTGAGGCTACCGTATGAACGCCTTCAGGAGAAGCGACTAGGCAAACGAGTGTGATACGGTGCACACCGCGTTCTTTTAATAAACTAATGGCTTTCGCCGTAGAGCCGCCCGTGGCGAGCATGGGATCGCAAATAAAATAAGCGCTGTTTTCACTATTTTGCGGGATCTTAAAATAATATTGTTTTGGCTGTAAGCTTTCTTCATCGCGATATAGGCCTATATGGCCGACTCGGGCTTCTGGGATGAGTTGTAAAAAACTTTCAGTCATGCCTAAGCCCGCACGCAAAATCGGTACGATGACGGGATATTTGTCTTTAAGAGTGGGGGACAATACTGTTTCTAAAGGCGTTTCAATAGAAATTTCCGTTAAGGTTAAATCTTGCGTGGCCTCATAGCCAATCAACAGCGTAATTTCAGCCACCAATTCACGGAAAATTTTTGCCGGCGTTTTTTTGTCGCGCAATAAGGATAATTTATGCGCAATCAAGGGGTGTTTGACACAATAAAAAAGAGGGAATTCGGTGATGGGGGCAACTAAGGGCATAAGGGTATCCTTTCTAATTTTGGCGCCTAGTATACCATATTTGTAAAGACATACCATCCTGATTCTGAGCCCGCAGGATCCGATCATCGCGATGATCGGGCTGTACGCATTCTTGCGTGCGTGGCATTCAATCACCTGTTAGCTCCGGATAAGCATTATGCTGTTTAATAATTGCGCAATCGTGAGGGTGGTGCGAGTATAAAGGCCATTTTAGCTAAAAAAAACGATCCTATGCCTTGACGCCATGGCCATAGCTTGGTATAAATGCGTCTCTTATTTATTGGCTATAAGTCGGGTGCTTAGCTCAGTTGGTAGAGCATCGCCTTTACACGGCGAGGGTCGGGGGTTCGAGACCCTCAGCACCCACCATGAATATAGGGTTTAGCGAATAAAGAGGGTTATTTTGCGGAGTGGTAGTTCAGTTGGTTAGAATACCGGCCTGTCACGCCGGGGGTCGCG
>CAMFJO010000200.1 GCA_945956945.1 uncultured Legionellales bacterium
GCTTTAACACAACGTTTATTGGTTGCCTTATTAGCCGATGGTCACTTATTGGTAGAAGGCGCGCCCGGTTTGGCTAAAACAACAGCCATTAAGGCATTGGCCGATTGTATAGAAGGGGATTTTCATCGCATTCAATTTACACCTGATTTATTACCCGCCGATCTGACCGGTACCGATATTTACCGGCCACAAACAGGAGAATTTATATTTCAACAAGGCCCTCTCTTTCACCATATTGTATTGGCTGATGAAATCAACAGAGCACCCGCTAAAGTGCAGTCGGCTCTCTTAGAAGCCATGGCAGAACGCCAAATTACCATTGGCCGCACGACCTACGATCTGCCTCCCTTATTCATGGTGATGGCCACTCAAAACCCCATCGAAAATGAAGGAACATACCCTCTACCCGAAGCACAATTAGATCGTTTTTTACTATACGTTAAAATTGATTATCCGGATACTAAAACTGAATTAGCCATTTTAAACTTAAACCATCGTGAAGCAATTGAAAACAGTGTACACCCGCACGCCACTAAACCCATTACTTCGGCCGATACGATTTTCAAAGCCAGACAAGCAGTCTTGCAAGTTCATTTGTCTAAAGCTTTAGAAGAATACATCGTGCAGTTGATCATGGCTAGCCGTAATCCTAAACTCTATTCCAGTACCTTGGCGCAATGGATCCGTTTTGGCGCCAGTCCCCGAGCAACTATCGGTCTGGCACGAGCCGCGCGTGCACTGGCATTTTTAAAAGGCCGTGATTTTGTCATACCGCAAGATATACACGCCATCGCACACGATATTCTGCGACACCGTATCTTGTTAAGCTATGAAGCCATTGCCCAGGGCATTGATAGTGATCACATTGTCAGTCAATTATTAAACTTAGTGGCAATTCCTTAGTGGGTGTTGACTATGCTTAATGCAGCAAAAGAAAAGACAGGCGTAGCGGTAACTTTAGATGAGTTAATTATGCTGCGCACCGATGCACAATCTCTAGTATGGCGCACTCGCCACATCAGTCGCGCAATTCAATGCGGTTCAAAAAATTCTAAAGAACATGGCCGCGGTATTAATTTTTCTGAAACACGAATTTATCAACCCGGCGATGATATTCGCCATATAGACTGGCACGCCACCTTACGTACCGATCAAACGCATACAAAAATATTTCATGAAGAAAAAGAAAGACCTATCTGGTTATTGGTCGATCACAACCCTACCATGCATTTTGGGACTCGACATGCTTTTAAATCCGTTATTGCAGCACGTGCTGCAGCCCTATGCGCGTGGGCACTTTCCGCACAAGGCGAGCGTGTCGGTGGGCTCGTGTTTTCAGGGAAAAAGCAATTGAGCGTGCCTCCCAAAGATCGCCTGCAAGCAGTATTACCTTTATTAAAGCATTTGGCCGACTCCAGTGTGCAACCAGCCCCTGAAAGAGACGACAACAGCCTGGAACAGGCTTTTAATTTTTTATTGCAACGCCAATTGCGCGGTAATCTCATCATCGTATTCAGTGATTTTTGGCAATGGCACAATGGGTTGAGCGCTCGCTTACAACCTTTAACGCGCAAAAATCAATGCAGGGCCGTGATCATTCAGGATCCCCTGGAAATGGATTTGCCTCGAGGAGGCTATTATTCCGTATCAGATGGTAAAAATATCTATAAACTGAATACCTATAATACTGATTTTAAACAGCGTTATCAGCAGCAATATCAAGAACGGCAATTTATGTTGCAGCAAGCCTTGCGTCAACTTAATATACCCGCTATCCCTTTGTGGACAACGGATACACTGGTGACGCAGTTAAAAACACTCTTTGTATAAGGATAGACAATGAATAACGAGTCCATTTTAGCGCAATTACGTGACATACATACCCCCACCACCTTATCCTGGTGGCCTTTGGCGCCAGGGTGGTTTGTGGTGGCATTGCTAGCCTTGGCGTTGATCATCTGGTTTATATATGGTTACAGGCAATACCGCCAAAAAGTACAGCGCAGACAGAGTATGTTGCACCACTTGCATCGTTTACGGCATGATTTAATAGAAGAGCATTATCCCTTAGTATACCAGGATTTATCGACCTTATTGCGCCGAATTGCTTTATTGACGCACGATCGCACTGAAGTCGCTCATTTAACTGGCGAAGAATGGTTAAATTTTTTAGATGCACAATGTCAAACACAACTCTTCAGCCGCGATATAGGCCGCTTATTATTAACTGCTCCTTATTTTCCAGGTAATGAAACCATTGCTAATCCGGAACCTTTATTAAAAGTGACTGAAGCATGGATCAAGCGTTGTACATAGGTTAAATAATGTTGGTATTTTCAGCGCCGTGGATTTTATTGTTTTTGCCCTTACCACTACTATCGTGGTTTATATTGCCGCCGGTGAAAACAGAACAAAATAATGTATTGCATGCACCTTTTCTGTATTACCTGAAAGACATGCTTAAGTCACATTCCTTTACTTTGCACGGCCATATTCGACAATATAGTTTGGCTGCTCTTATTTGGCTATTGTTAGTGGGTGCTGCAGCAGGCCCGCAATGGGTAGGTGCGCCAATATTTTTTCCGCGGGATGGGCGCAACATCATGGTAGCGGTAGATGCATCGGGCAGTATGCAAATTCCGGATATGACCTTGAATGGACAAGAACTTTCGCGTTTAGCAGCGGTACAATTGATCGCAAAACAATTTATTGAAAAAAGAAATGGCGATCGTTTAGGGCTTATTTTATTTGGCAGCAAAGCTTATTTGCAAACGCCGCTTACTTTTGATCGCGATACTGTATTGTATGGCTTAGAAGACAGCACGATAGGTCTGGCTGGTGAATTAACAGCATTGGGTGATGCCATCGCTTTGGCGGTAAAACATCTAAAAGATTTGCCCGAAAAAAATAGGGTGCTTATTATTTTGACCGATGGGGCTTCGAACAGCGGTCAATTTAGCCCCTTGGACGCCGCCAATCTGGCTGCCAATGCCCATATTAAAATTTACACTATCGGTTTTGGTGCTGACAGTTTAATGGTTCCCAGCGCTTTTGGATTACAAGCGGTTAACCCTTCTGCCGAGCTCGATGAAAATACTTTAAAATTAATTGCGGCAGAAACTGGCGGTCATTACTTTAGAGCAAAAAGCCTGGATAGCTTAAACCAGATTTACAACCAAATTAATCAATTAGAACCCATCCAGCAAGATAAAATTGAATATAGACCCCAGAAAGCTTTATATCCTTGGCCCCTTTGTATCGCTTTTTTAATTGCCTTTGTTTTATTGGCAAAACACACCCTGCCTTCGTTGAAAACCATTTTCTTGCGCACCTTCGGAGAGTCCTGATG
>CAMFJO010000201.1 GCA_945956945.1 uncultured Legionellales bacterium
AATGGCGGCTACTTTCGTACCAAACCCAATCGGCGCGATGAAAATTGTTTTAGGCGTTCTCCCAGTAAACCGATGAATGAATCCAAGCACATTGGTGACAGTTTGTTGGTCATTGATAGCCAAGTTTATTCTACCAATTGTCATGGTGGGCTCTTAGGAGAAATTGGGCGTTCCAGCCTCATCCAGGACGCGACAACCAAGCAATGGCGCATTGAACGCATCAAGAAAGATACCGTTCCGCCGAATGTAGTGAATGCCATTGGTGCCGGACCTGGGCTTATTCAAACCATCGATGGTAAGCCGCAGATCCGTGTTACCTGGGAAGGAATTTTCTCGACATTTGAGTTTAGCGCCAACAGCGCCGTTATTTTAGCCAAAGATAAGCAGGATAATACGCACATGCTATTTTTTACGGTAGATGGCATAGACAGAGAATATGGCATGACCGCCATTCAGATGGCTAACTTTATTTACCATCAAATACCTAAATTATTTGATCTGCAATTGGTATCGGCGATGAGTATGGATCAGGGGAATTCAACCACGATGGTAGCCCAAAATAATGTTGTCTCCGTGACCGGAAGGCGTGGGGCAGTACGTGATATCTATGATGGGTTATTTATCGGGAGTGATTCTTAATCAGATAATGACAGAATTTATATATCGTCCTGATGATAGTAGCGACTTTTGCACAAGCTTTATTTAGTTTCATTCAAATGTTGCTATCGGCATTATTATATCGGGACTGGTTGCCATTCCTGGCGAAAGATAGTTTATTAATGATGAGAGCCGGGCCTTTTTCGGGATTGAATCGGTGCTCCTTCTTCAGCAAAAGATTGCGAATTATTGCCCAATGTTCTATAAATGACATAGCGATTTGAACTAAGCAGACAGGTTCTTTTTCCCAACTGCCAAGGGCTAACTCCGCTCTTATTGGGCAGATTCATGTCTACATCTTTTTTTAGCATTAATAAACGTATTGCATCGAGATTCTTTATGCTTAAGGCTACATGTAATGGAGTATTTCCATCATCATCCTGCGCATTGACATCGGCTCCATGTTCCAATAAAAATCCTAATAATGGACTAGAGTAGAATATCGTCACATGCAGTGGGGTCTCTTTTAGATTATTTCGGGCATTTATATCTACACCACATTCCAGGAGGGATTTTAATATTCTATAAATAGGAATGAGTTCAATTATATCGGTAAATACTTCCTCTGGGAGCCATTGAAGATAATTATTCGCGTCTCTATTTTCTTCTATTTCCCATAGTGGCCATAGCTTAGCGACAGGGATGTCAGCGGCGTGTCGCGTATGGAAAATGAGCGTGTTTATAATAGTGGAAGAATTTCTCTTTATTTCTTCGCAAAATTTTGGATCGCGCTTATTAACTTCTAAAAATTTAGCGATTTTTGTGAGTTTTTGGGGATTTTCTGTTTGATAGAGATCCGCTATGAGAGACAATAATTCTTTCCCATTTTGCTCGGAAATTGCCATAAATACCTCGCCTATAGAATTAATTTAAGTAGATACTATATTTTTCATCCTGTTTAGTCAATATAAGAGGGTGAACTTAGAACATTAATAATGGTGATTACTCCTATAATCACCACTATTGGACCGTGGGCCAACCTTGCACTAAAAGACTGGCTTGCCCATTGATGAAGGTAAATACTTCTGTTATATTTTGTCAGATGTATCTTTCAGAATCGGATATCACATGGATTCTTCTCCGATAACCAAAGCGCCTCATCAATCCCCGCTTCTCAAAACGCTCGCTATCTTGCTGATTATGGGATTTTATTGTTTAGATTATTTCTACCGAATTTCAACAGGCCTGGTCGTACCGGAATTAATGACACACTATCAGGTTACGCCAGCTGGAATTGGTTTTTTCGCTTCAGCATTTTATCTGGGCTATGTCTTATTCCAAATACCGGGTGGTTACTTTATAGATAGGTTTCCCTTACAAAAAACCATTGCAGCTTTTATTGTTATTTGCAGCCTGACCTTTTTAGGTTTCATCTACAGCTATCATTTTTATCTCGGCGTATTGTGGCGCTTCTTATTGGGATTGGCTTCTGCCTTATCGTTTATTGCAGTTTTACATGTTGCTCGCCATACCTTAAACCAACGCTATTTTGGCTTAATCTCGGGCTTAACGATTGCCTTTGGCACTTTAACCGGTTCTTTGATCCAAGTGTCTATAGCGCATGCCATCCAATATTGGAACTGGCAAACCTGTTTAGCATTATCCGCCTTACCGAGCTTGGGTATTGCTTTTCTTTTTTTATTACCATTTTTTAAAGCGGTCAACACGCCTGTCATTTCCACTAAAAGCAAACCCATGAAACTAAGCCAAAGCCTTCTGCAATTATCCAGACAGCGGGGGTTTATTCTCAATGCGCTTATTGGGGGATTATTTTATTTACCCACCTCTATCCTGGCTGCTGCCTGGGGCGTAAGTTTATTTACCTTAAGCTATCATTTAAGCAGAACCGATGCCGCTTTTTGTCTCACACTATTATTTGCGGGTTGGTCTCTGGGTTCTCCTATTATCGGCTATTTAAATGATCATTTCTTTAATTATCGTTTAACGATTTTAATTTCTGCACTCGCAGCCGCTATTGTCAGTATAATAATGATTATCCTACCCGAATGGATTCAGCATGCAGTGTACATGCTGGCATTTTTAGTGGGTCTTTTCTCCAGTGCGCAGGTGTCGGTATGGAATATTTTTAACAAGTTATGCCCGCCGCATATTAATGGGGTAGGAATTGCCTTAACCAATATGATTATCACCCTATGCGCTGCCTTATTTCATATTATTGAGGGATTTTTAATTAACTATTATAGTACGATAAAAAGCCATAGTGCTTTATCTAACGCTGGTCTTTTACAGGGGTTATGGATAATTCCAGGCTTATTTATGGTATCGGCTCTATTGTCGCAGTTCTTACCACAGCCCGCATCCAAGAACAGGACAGAACCTTTGCGTTGCGAAATTGCTATGAATGGTTAAAGTCCATTATAATAGACTCAAGTTGGTTTTAGCCTATTGCTTAAGGAGTTCTTTACCTATGACAAACTTAAAAAACAAAACAGCACTGGTGACGGGTTCAACCAGTGGTATTGGCCTCGCAATTGCTGAAGCCTTGGCTAAAGCAGGTGCCAATATCGTCTTAAATGGTTTTGGCGATACGGCAGAAATTGAATCTTTAAAAAATGCCTTGCAAAAAAAACATAAGGTATCGGTACATTATTCTGCTGCGAATGTTGCCGATAAAGTAGCTTTAGAAAGCATGGTA
>CAMFJO010000202.1 GCA_945956945.1 uncultured Legionellales bacterium
GGCAAAATCCTTAAAGAGCATCGCCTTGCCTTCCATGACCGGTAAAGCACCCAAAGGGCCAATATCGCCCAATCCCAATACCGCTGTGCCATCGGTAACAACAGCCACGGTGTTCCGTTTAATCGTGAGATTATAGGCACGTTTTTCATCTTCGTGTATGGCCATGCACACACGCGCCACCCCAGGCGTATAAGCCATCGATAAATCATCACGGTGCTTAATAGGTACTTTACTCTTAATACAGATTTTGCCGCCTAAATGCATCAGGAAAGTGCGATCCGAGTGGTGTAAGACATCCACTTCCGGCACTGAATTCAAAGCCACTATAATGCTATCCATGTGTTCTATATCTTGGGCATATAAAGTTAAATCACGGATAATTTTGCCTTCTTCAAAACGGATGATATCCATAGCGCCGATGGCAGCCCCACAACTGTCTATCACTGTCATCACTTGCGACAATAAAGCGGTATCGTGTTTTAACTTAAGACGAACAATAAAAGAGTTACTCGCATTAAAATTCATAATTATTTCCTACTCATAAATGTTGTTAATTTCTGATCTCAGCATGGCGTCTATGGCCTGCTGCCCTTCGTTATCAAAATCACACCAAGTGATATGTCCTAATTTTCGACCCGGACGCGCCGTCTTACCATAATCATGGTAATAGGCATTGGCATAGGCCAAAATGCGCTCAGGGGCAGGTAATTGCCCGATACAATTGTACAAATAGCTAGGCGCAATCGCCTGACTATCCCCCAAAGGCAGACGCAACAGCGCACGTAGATGATTGGCAAACTGACTGGTTCTAGCACCTTCTATCGTCCAATGAAAAGAATTGTGCACGCGCGGTGCCATTTCATTGATCAGTAATTCATCTTCCATCATAAAGAATTCTATGGTCAATACACCCACATAATCAAAATGCTGCAAGATGCGCTCTGCAATGCGATTGGCTTTTTGTTGCAATAAAGGATTTTCGTAAGGCGCTTTTGAAGTAACCAGCATGCCATGTTGGTGTCGATTGTAGGTCAAGGGATAATGGAGAATCTCCCCATCCTGGGCGCGTACACTTAATAAAGAGCATTCGCCCTCGTGTTCTACCCATTTCTCTAAAACATAGGTGTTATCTCCAGAAAGTTTGATGGTTGAAGCATCACTTTCTTGGTTTAATTTATGTTGTCCTTTACCATCATAACCTTGTGTTGCTGTTTTTAAGACACAGGGATAAGAGATTGATGCTAAGGCTTCATGCAATTCTGCTTCATTCTTAACCACGGCAAAAGGGGCTGTTTGCAGGCCCAATTGCTGGCAGAAGGTTTTTTCTAAAATCCGATTTTGCATCATGGCTAAGGCACGGCGTGAGGGGAACACTTCTATGCCTTGACTTGCCAAGATATCCGTTGCCACCAAGTCTATATTTTCTGTTTCGTAGGTGATGACATCACACTGCTTGGCCCAAGCCAGCAAAGTCGCACGATCTTCAAAACTGCCGCGCACCGTTTGTGTCACGGCAGCAGCAGAACTGGCATCATGGTTATCATAGCAAAGTGTTTTAATCCCTAATTCATGGGCGGCTAAGGCCAACATTCTTGCTAATTGTCCTGCCCCTAAAATACCAACCGTAGGGCTCATACCATCGGTTCTCTGGGATCTAGATGGGCTAATACGTCTGCCGTTTGCTGCGCTCTATACTGGGCCAATTTCTTTTCTATCGCTGCATCCGTCAGTGCCAAGATTTGTGCCGCAAATAAAGCCGCATTCACCGCACCAGCTTTACCCACTGCAAAGGTGGCCACTGGCACACCGCCTGGCATTTGTACGATAGACAACAAGGCATCCATACCTTGTAAAGAAGTAGCCTCTATAGGCACGCCCAATACAGGGAGAATGGTTTTAGCGGCCAACATACCGGGTAAATGGGCTGCGCCGCCTGCACCCGCAATAATAATCTTTAATCCGCGTGCACTGGCATTCGTTGCATAGTCAAATAACCTATCCGGCGTACGATGCGCCGAAACAATGCTGACTTCATGCGGTATAGACAAAGCCTCTAATTTTTCACTGGCATGTTGTAAACAGGGCCAATCGGATCGCGAGCCCATCACCACACCGACAACGGGTTGCTGTTTAGGCATTTTCATCCACTTCAATTTTTTCAATAATGACATCGTGTTGTGGTACATCTTGATGACCTGAACGCGAATGGGTTGAAACCTGTTGAATTTTATCTACCACATCCATCCCGGAAACCACTTCGCCAAAGACACAATACCCCCAGCCATCTCGGGTGGGGGCTTTAAAATCTAAAAAGGCATTATCCGCTACATTGATAAAAAATTGGGCGGTCGCCGAATGGGGATCCGAAGTACGTGCCATGGCAATGGTACCACGGGTATTTTTAGCCCCTTTATTGGCCTCATTTTCCACCGCCGCTTTGGTCTTTTTTTGTTGGAATTGATCGTCAAAACCACCGCCTTGAATCATAAAGCGAGGGATAACCCTATGAAAAATAGTATTATCATAAAACCCTTCTTTCGCATACGCTAAAAAATTAGCCACTGTAAGAGGGGTTTTATCGGCATGCAATTGTAGTTCTATGTCACCATAATTTGTCTTGATCTTGATCATTCTGATTCCTTTGGTACCTGCTTACTTAAGCTTTTACGCAATAATGGCCGCATTGTCAAGCCTTGAACCAGTATAGAAAAAATCACCACGGCATACGTCATCGTGAGAACAGTCTGGCGCTCCGCCATTGCCGGTAAGGCCAATGCTAGCGCAACTGCCAAACCGCCGCGCAAACCGCCCCACGTTAAAATATAAATCATATAAGGAGAATAATCTTGTCGTCTTTTAAAAAAGGTCATAGGGGTCGCCACACACAACCAACGCACGATTAACACCAGAGGGATCACCGCCAAGGCTAATAACAATTCGGACCAATGGATGTCTAACACCAACAATTCCAGCCCGATCAATAAAAATAATATCGCATTTAAGACTTCATCCACGACTTCCCAGAAAGTCTCCAGGCTCTCACGGGTTTTCTTGGACATATAAAAATACCGGCCCTGATTGCCTATAAATAAACCCGCCACGACCATCGCCAAAGGACCTGAAACATGCAACCATTCCGCAAAAGCATAACCACCGCTGACAATAGCCAAAGTGACCAAGATTTCAATCTTGTGATCGTCTATGGGTTTTAATAAGAAATACGCTAACAGCCCTAAACCAGCACCATACAATAAACCACCCACCGCTTGCTCTACAAACAAAGTAGTGACACTCGTAAAAC
>CAMFJO010000203.1 GCA_945956945.1 uncultured Legionellales bacterium
ATTTGATTGTCACTGCCTTAGAAAAGAAACAACGCAAGCGTCAACCGGCAGCGCCTTTTATTACATCTACGCTACAACAGGAAGCGGCGCGAAAATTGGGCTTTACCGCTAAGCGCACGATGATGATAGCGCAGCAATTGTATGAAGGTATTGATGTCGGTGAAGGTGCCGTAGGCTTGATCAGCTATATGCGTACCGACTCAGTGAATCTGGCGCAAGATGCCGTCAATGAAATTCGCGATTATATTGTGAAACATTATGGCGAAAAGAATTTGCCTAAAACACCGCCGGTGTATAAGACCAAATCCAAGAATGCACAGGAAGCGCATGAAGCGATCCGACCTACTTCCGTATTAACCGTGCCGGATAAAATTAAGCAGCATTTAAGTGCTGATCAATACAAGTTATACAGTTTGATCTGGAAGCGTACGGTGGCGAGTCAGATGATCCACGCTACCTTAGATACCGTATCTGTCGATTTATCGGCAGGTGAAGGCAACATTTTCCGTGCCAATGGTTCCGTGATCAGCGATCCAGGTTTTATTATGGTTTACCAGGAAGATAAGGACGATGCCAAACCACAGGATGACAGCGAGACAGTATTACCGGCGATGACAGTAGGCCAAGCCATTCCGCTGGAAAAAATCGTTGGCACCCAACATTTTACCGAGCCGCCACCGCGTTATTCAGAAGCGAGTCTCGTCAAAGCTTTAGAAGAATTTGGTATTGGCAGACCTTCTACTTATGCCTCTATTATTTCTACGCTGCAAAATCGCGAATACGTTATTTTAGATAAAAAGCGTTTCTTTCCCACTGATGTGGGGCGTGTGGTGAATCGTTTTCTGACGCGTTTTTTTACCAATTATGTGGATTATGATTTTACGGCTAAATTGGAAGACGATTTGGATGCGGTATCGCGCGGTGAAAAAGAATGGATCCCAGTGTTGGAAACTTTCTGGCAACCGTTTAAAAAACAGGTGTTGTTGATACAAGATACGGTTGAGCGTAAAGATGTGACGCAAGAAGCGATGGATGAAGCGTGCCCCAAGTGCGGTAAACCTTTGTCGATACGCTTGGGCAGAAAAGGGCGCTTCGTCGGTTGTACCGCTTATCCGGATTGCGATTACACGCGAAATATAGAATCCTCTGCGACGGTATCGCCTGAAATTGTCGAAGGCAGAACCTGCGATGATTGCGGCAAGCCTTTATTGATCCGCGAAGGGCGTTATGGCAAATTCATTGGTTGCAGTGGTTATCCCGAGTGCAAACACATAGAGCCCATTGAAAAACCCAGCGATACCAAGGTGGAATGTCCCAAGTGCAAGCAAGGAACGATTTTGCAGCGCAAATCCCGCCGCGGCAAAATCTTTTATTCCTGTAACCGTTATCCCGATTGCGATTATGCCTTGTGGGACGAACCTTTAGCCGAGCCTTGCCCTAATTGCCAGTGGCCGATTTTGACTTTAAAGATCAGTAAGCGAAAGGGCAAAGAGAAGATTTGTCCACAGAAAGAATGTGGTTATACGCAATCTTTGGATGAGGAAGTTTAGCGCGGCTCGGTAAATTACATTTTTATTTCATATTTTCAAGTGCTTTTGATAAATACAGGACCTCACTCCTAATTTAGACGCTAAATTAGGAGTGAGGTCCTGAAAATAGAGACAACCTTTATAGCTAAGCCCTTAATAAAGCAGAGTGAACAACAAAAAAATGATAAACATCCCGAGTACCATAGAATATGAAAAAGCTATAGACGCTTTAAAACACGATGGCGTCATCGCCTATCCTACTGAAGCCGTGTATGGTTTAGGCTGCTCGCCTTTTTCAAAAAAGGCGGTCGAAAAATTATTAGCCCTTAAACATCGCGCTACAGCCAAGGGCTTTATTTTAATCGCGGCGGATTTCTCTCAACTGGAACCCTTGTTACAAGCTTTACCTCCAGAACGTTTAAACCTTGTTCTACCTACCTGGCCTGGGCCGGTGTCGTGGGCATGGCCGAAGACAGATAAAGTGCCGGCTTATATTCATGGTGATTGGGACAGTGTAGTGGTACGCGTGAGCGCGCATCCTATAGTACGCCAATTGTGCCTGCAATTTGGCGGACCTTTGGTCTCCACCAGTGCCAATCTCCATGGCGAGACACCCTGTAAAACAGCCAATGAGGTGCGAGAATGTTTTGCAGACAGATTGGATTATATTTTAGAAGGGGCTGTGGGCGATTTGGATAAGCCGACACCGATATATGATGCGTTGACGGGCAAAGTGTTGCGGTAGTGGGGGTGCTTAGTCATTGAATACGCAGATGGATGACTTTTACAGAGTTAGGAATTTAAATATAATGCCAATAATGGATCGGATATAAGATATTTTCCTTTGTCTATTTTTGTGATAAATCCACTGGCTTCTAAATTTTTTAATACGTTATAAGTCAGTTGTCTACTAATAGGGTTGTTAGCATAAGGATCAAGGTTCATTGAAAGATCCATCATAATATCAAGCGCATGATTTTTTTCTTTAATTTTTTGCAGCTGTAATTCCAGGTAAGCATTTTCCTGGGGGATTAGTATCGTATTAATGTAATCTAAGAAGGTATGGATCGATTCTGCATGTTGAGGTTCAATGATAAAGTCCTTGATTATTTTTGAGGTATAGTAAGGATGACAATTAAATTTTTGCAGTATTATGTCAATAACCTCATACGGCACGCCCATATCATTTAAGTAAAGCAGAACTTCTTTACGGTCTAGCTCTTTTAAAAAAATTAAATTCCCAAATCTATAAAATGCGCCGGACCTTTCTACAAATACTTTTGTCATCAGTGTTTCTTGGCTTCCAGCGAATAAATAATTGACCTGTTTATGCAGTTGAATAACAGAACGGAAAATTTTTATAACACGCTCTCCCAGATAGAACAACTCGCCGAATTCATCAAAAAATACAATGATTTTTTTATTTGTTTTTAATGCTATCTTTTCAATGAGTGCCAAAGATTGTTCTAATAGAGACCATTCATCATTTTTTTCTCTAAAAAGTTGTAGTAATGGCTCAATTTCCAAATCACCATATTTGATTTTTAATTTAAATGAAAACTCAATCTGTTTTAACAGAAAAGTTAAGCGTCCCATAAATCCCAAGGCGTTTAAACAATTTTCTACAATCCCTTCACAAATACTTTGGACGCTGCCGGAATATCTCATGATGTCAATATGAATGTTCAAGCAATCAGGATCCTGCGCGATATTTTCTAAAACTTTTTGCGCTAAAGT
>CAMFJO010000204.1 GCA_945956945.1 uncultured Legionellales bacterium
TCTTTACCCCAATAAAAAGGGCCATGATAAATCTTTTCATTGATGACAAAGCTGGCCAGCGTAGTTTGTTCGGTAGCGGGTAAAGGTTCGCTTTTGCTTTGTAACATTTGGTTGGCACGGGCTAATAATTCATCGCTTAGGGATTGATTGGTCTGTCCAAAAAAGTAAGGAGTGCCCAAAAAGAATACAATAATGATGCTGATACCGGTGATAATAGCCACTTTACGCATAATAAACCTCTTGTCTTGCGTTAATACCATTGCGATAGAGAAAAGCCCAATGTACCATCATAGCCTATTTATAAGGGAAAGTTAACCTTATTCAGTGGATTTATTAAAATATATAGAGAGTATTTTTTGTTGCTAAGATATGCTAAGGTTAGGCCATTGTTCAAACTGGCTATTGCTTAAATTGGGTGATAAATGAACGCTCTTGGTAGAAAACGAACGTTTACTGAAAATTTAATCCTGCAAGTGGATGCCGCTTTAAAAACATTAGCCAATTCTGCCGTGGCAACGCGTCCTAATCCTGCCCAAAGTCCTAATCCAGCTTTAACGGCTCGTGAAAAGCGCTTATCCGCACAGTGTATGCGTGTTAACCACGCAGGTGAGGTTGCAGCCCAAGGGTTATATCAAGGTCAAGCTTTGAGCGCCCGTAATCTGGCAGTGCGTGAAAAAATGCAACAGGCGGCCATAGAAGAAGTCGATCATCTGGCTTGGTGCGAAACCCGTTTAATCGAATTGAATAGCCATACCAGTTATTTGGCCCTGTTTTGGTATACAGGATCTTTTATGATAGGTGCCATTGCGGGATTGATAGGCGATAAATGGAGTTTAGGCTTTGTCGCGGAAACAGAACACCAGGTGATGGCGCATTTAAATTCACACCTGGATTGTTTACCTGCCATCGATACCCGCAGTCGTGAAATTATAGAAATGATGTATGAAGATGAGGCCCGTCATGCAACCAATGCAATAACGGCAGGGGCGGCATCTTTGCCTGGTCCGGTGGCTACCCTAATGCGTCTCATGGCCAAAGTTATGACCACGACGGCGCGTTGGGTTTAAAGGGGAAAAATATGGAACAATTGTCAACGTATTTGAGCGGTTCACTGCAAACCGTGCAGTATTTATTTTTAGCCATACAAGTGATTTTACATGTGGTCTTTGCGGCAGCAGTGGCACGTGATGCGGGACATCTGGAAAAGACCGGCGCTAAAACCTTACTGGTATCCGGAGTGATGTGGGCATTTGCAACCTTGCTTGGAGGTGTTTTTGTTGCAGTGGTTTATTGGGTATTACACCATTCTACCTTGACGAGAAGTAATTATTCATGATGAAAGGTAATTACTCACCCCTCTACAAGTACGGTAAAGCCCAGATTGGATGCACGTCAGATGCGCCCAAAAAATGTGAGCACAAAGCGCGTAGCGCGGCGAACATTTTTGACGCAGGCTACTGCGCCCGAAGGGCGAAGCAGGAACGAAGTGAGTGCTGAGTCCATATGGGCTTTTTTGAAAAGGGAGCGTGTAGTTTACGATGAAAGAAGAATCTGCCAGCAAAAAAGGGCCTGTATGGCCATTGTTATTGGCTTCCATAGGCGTGGTGTTTGGTGACATCGGCACTAGTCCTTTATACGCGATGAAAAGTTGTTTTGTTGTCGGTTACTTGAGTGTAACACCTTTGAATGTATTTGGCATATGCAGTTTATTTGCTTGGACCTTATTTTTGGTCGTTAGTGTGAAATACATTTATATTGTTTTAAAGGTCAATAACCAAGGTGAAGGCGGTTTATTTGCCTTATCTTTATTGTGTTCCCGTCTTAATATCAAAGGCTTAAAAAAATTACCTTTAGTGCTAGGAACTATTGGTATCGCTTTGTTTTTTAGCGATGGCATATTAACACCGGCTATCTCGGTATTGGGTGCATTGGAAGGCTTACACACTATCACCAATAAATTTGATAATCACATTGTTGCTTTATCTGTTGCAGTATTAACCTTATTATTTTTCTTTCAGAAACGCGGTACTGCGGTGATTGGTAGTTTTTTTGGTCCGGTGATGATTTTATGGTTTAGTGTGTTAGCCTTATTAGGAATAGGTAGTATTGTGCAGACTCCCGGCATTTTCAAGGCATTGAACCCTTATTATGCGCTGATGTTTTTTGCGAATAATCATTGGAGTGGTTTTTTGACGATGGGAGCGGTTATCCTGGTGGTAACGGGTGCGGAAGCCTTGTATGCGGATCTAGGACATTTTGGCCGCAAGCCTATTCAATATGCCTGGACTTTTTTCGTATTTCCAGCTTTATTGCTCAATTATCTAGGACAAGGCGCTTTGTTGTTAAGAACGCCTGGCGCTATTAGCAACCCATTTTATTTGTTAGCACCGCATTTCTTTATTCTCCCATTGATTATTCTCGCGACGGTGGCGACCGTCATTGCTTCTCAAGCGGTTATTTCAGGGATGTTTTCAGTAAGTTGGCAAACTATCATGTTAAATTATTTGCCGCGTATGAATGTCGTTTACACCTCGCGTTCCCAGATTGGCCAAGTGTATGTTCCCGTGGTAAATTTGGTGATGTATATCTTAACTATTCTGACAGTATGTTTTTTCAGAAACACCGAAGCTTTATCGGTGGCATATGGTTTAAGTATTGCCAGCTGTATGTTGTTGACGACTATTTTGATTATTATTATGGCGCGTTATGATTGGAAATGGCAACCCTTACATTTAACCTTATTTTTTATGCCTTTATTATTGTTAGATCTTATTTTCTTTTCCACGAACGTGGTTAAAATTATAGAAGGCGCATGGTTTACGCTGCTGATTTCTATGGCGGTCTTTTATCTCATTCGTGTGTGGCGTACAGGACAGCATGCTAAAGGGGTGCAGCAGCAGTTTAAAGAATTACATTTATTAGATTTCTTAAAAGAATGCAGAGAACGTTATCCGCAAACTTTGCCGGGAACGGCGGTTTATTTAACGCGCTGGGCGGATCGTGTTCCTAAGGCTTTGGAAATGCATGTCGAGCACAATAAATTTTTACACGAAAAAAATATTTTTATCAGTATAGGAACACATAGTAAACCTTGGGTTTCTTTTCAAAAGAAATATTTGGCACAACAATTAGAGCCTAATACTTACCATATAGAAGCACATTATGGGTTTAAGGAAATTCCGGATTTAAATAAGGTGATACATTGGGCTGAAAAAGAAGGTATTTTGAGTGCCTCTGAAG
>CAMFJO010000205.1 GCA_945956945.1 uncultured Legionellales bacterium
CTGGATTGCCACGCTTTCGCTAAAGCGAAAGCTCGCAATGACGGCCCATAGGGAGTAACTTTTATCCTAGCTATTTCGCATCTTGAAGTACCTACGGTATAGCACCGATATTATTTCATCAATTAACCTACTGTGAGTACTGATTCACAATCCCGTCACCAGCTCTTTAATCAAACTGGGTCCCTCGTAAATTAATCCACTGTACAATTGCAGCAATTTAGCGCCTTTTTGCTGTTTGCGTTTGGCATCCTTCACAGAAAAAATTCCCCCCACGCCTATCAAGGGAATAGCTTCGCCAACGAATTCGTAAAAACTTGCCAATACCGCATCTGCGCGCGCATTTAAAGCTTTACCACTAATGCCACCTGCTTCATGACGCCATTTCGGAGGCACATTATCCCTTTGGATCGTGGTATTCGTGGCAACAATGCCATCGATACGCAGTTCACAAAAAATAGCGGCCAATGTTTTAATTTCTTCATGGCTTAAATCCGGCGCTACTTTCACCCATAAGGGCACATAACGTGCTTTTGCTTCAGCATACTGTTCTTGTGCTTTTTTTAACCCTTCTAATAAATGCCGGCAATAATCGCCGTGTTGTAACTGGCGTAACCCTACCGTATTGGGAGAAGAAATATTGACCGTCACATAATCGCAAAAAGGTGCCACCTGATTAAAACAATAAAGATAATCTTCCAAGGCATTTTCCAAGGGGGTATCGCTATTTTTACCGATGTTCACCCCGACGATACGGCCTTGAGGTCTTTTTTTGAGGTTTTCTACCAGATAAGCGACACCCTGATTGCAAAAACCCATACGATTTAATAAAGATTCTTGTGCTGGCAAGCGAAACAAACGAGGCTTGGGGTTGCCTCCTTGCGCCCGCGGGGTAACAGCACCCACCTCTACGAACCCAAAGCCCAGATGAAATAAGGCTGGTAAATGGGCTGCGTGATTGTCAAAACCCGCGGCCAGGCCCACTGGGTTAGGGAAAGATAAACCAGAGATTTGGATAGGCTTCTGCAAAGCCCATTCTGGATACTGATTGAATAAAATTGCTTGCCAATTCAATAACTTTAAGACTATATGATGGGTGGTTTCTGCAGGACAAGCGAATAAAATAGGCCTAACCGTTCGGTATAATTTTTTCATTTTTAGGGTTCTTCGTCTACAATGAACAGTAAGGAGTATATAAAGAAGTAGCCACTATGTACAGTCACCCGTTTTTCTTCGAGTTCATTAGCACCTTTATGGCGGTGAGCCTTACTTTATATTTTGTATTCCGCTTGGTCACACATCGTACAGTTTATACCCGTTTTATTGGTTTGGCCATTGGCCTTATCTTATTGGTAGGCGTCATTATTAGCTTTACATTGGGCCACAGTGGGCAAGTTTATTTCTTTTATAAGATACAAAGAACCTTGCTGACCCTCATCATATTATTATCCTGTTTTGTATTCACACGTCTTTGTGACATTATTGTCTGGAATGGTTTACTGGTGAAAAATGGTAGGCCTATTTTCCCCAAAGTATTAATACGCTTTATTAATTTCTTTATTTTTCTCATCGCCCTATTCTTCATCATACAATGGGTATATGGCTTTAACATCACGCAACTCTTAGTTGCCAGCAGCTTGTTAGCACTGGTATTAGCCTATGGCGCACAATCTAATCTCTCTAACATTTTTTCAGGAATTACCCTCAACATCGCCCGTAATATCGATATTGGAGATTGGATAGAAATTGAAATCGCGCCAGGATCGGTGGTCACTGGCCATGTTGACAGCTTGGATTGGCGCTGTGTTACTTTAAAAAACTATGAAGAAAATCTGGTGGTGATCCCCAATAGTATTTTAGCTGAAAAAGCCTTTGTCAATTACAGCCAGCCCTATCCCCTATTCAAACAACAATTTTATTTAAAAATAGCCTATACGGTTCGCCCTGATGAGGCTATTTTCCACTTAAAAAAAGCACTCTCTGAAAACGAAAAGGTACGTCAGGATAAACCCATTGGCGTGCATTTATTCGCTTTAGAAGGCGATAGCGCCATCTATCATATAGAATTTTTTGCTGAGAAATACGTTAACTATGATATTAGAGATGAAATTATTCGCTCGGTGTATTATCAAGTATTAAGAACCCACCATTCAGCCGCGCCTTTTGTGACTTTTTCTAGAATTCCGCACCCCAGCGATGCACTGCGCATTAACCGCGAAAAAATAGTGGAATTACTGTCATCGCAAACTATTTTAAAATGCCTGGAACTGGATGAATTGGGAGAATTGATCAATTCGGCCGATTTTGAACGTTTTTCCATCAATGAGATCCTGGTGCAACAAGGTGTTGCCAATACCTGCCTTTACATTTTATTGGATGGCCGTTTACAGATAGAACAACAAAATAAGAATGAAGCGCCTATGATATTAGCAACCCTTCAAGATTTTGCTTTTATCGGCGAATACAGCATGTTATTAGGGGAATTGCCCAGACAAACCGTGCGCTGTGTGAAGGAAAGCCTGGTCATGATTATCCGTAGGGAAGTTTTTCATCATATCATTCAGAATAGATTAGAGATCATCAACGCATTGGAAGACATTATAGAAACGAGAGCGCTGCAAAATAGAAATAAAATACTTCACCATCAGGAAACCCAAGAAAAAATGCAAGAAAATAGTGAGGCCTCTGTTTTAGACCGTTTAAAAAATATTTTCATGAATAATAATTTAGATTCTAAATCTTAGATCTATTTACATTAAGCGGCATATGCTGTGTTTGTCTTCAACTATTTCCGAAGTTTCAACCGCCGCTACATCACCATTATTAATGCCGATAGGTTGTTTGAGCCATTCTTCTTCGGTCAAACGATGCCTTGTCACCTGCCCATTTAGACCGCCTGTGGCAAAATTATATCCAGCTGTGGGAATACCACTCACGATCCCCAAAACAGTCCAGAGAACAGCATCCGATACGGAGGCAGGAAAATCTTTCGTGATCAATAACAAAAATGATAACGTGGTAAAAATAGTCTTGGAAGAGGCACTCAAGCCGCCCAAGATAAAACGAAGCCCACTGTATAAGTTTTTAGCCGTAGGATAATCATCAAAAGTATCTGGTCTATAAAGATGAAAGGTATTAAACAACACCGCTGCGTTTTTCACCAATTCCCCGGCTACGATACTGAAAAACCCTGCCATCAAGATATCCAAAAAAATAGTTTTGCAGC
>CAMFJO010000206.1 GCA_945956945.1 uncultured Legionellales bacterium
GTGCGCCACCTCTTATACGCCCGGTTCTACCTTTGAAATTGCCATTAGTCTTATGGGGTATAATGAAGGTATTTTAAAGGATACCACGCATCCCGTGTATCCTTTTAAAGAAGGCTATCCAGATTATTTACCCAGTTGGAAAGAACCGCAAAATCCAAGGACGTGGATGAAAAATTCTTGTCTCTGGTATGCGCAATTCATTACGCAACAACTGGGTGTGAACACTTTTCAAAAATATGTGACTGCTTTTGATTATGGTAACAAAGATGTGTCTGGCGATAAAGGCAAAAATAATGGGCTAACCCATGCGTGGCTGTCTAGTTCTTTACAGATTTCTCCACCAGAACAACTTGTTTTTTTACAAAAGATGGTCCAAGGGAAATTGCCTGTGAACGCAAAATCCGTGCAAATGACGAAGCAACTGCTATTTAATGGAAATATTGCAGATGGATGGAAAATGTATGCTCTAAGGGGGAGCGGATATATTGTCAATCCAGCAGATCCTAAGGATAAATCCAAGCCTATAGGATGGTATGTAGGTTGGTTGGAAAGGAGCGATAGAACCGTCTTTTTTGCCCAATCTATACAAGAAGATAAGCCTAGCAATGTCTCTCTAGGTCTAAAAGCTGAAGCAGAATTGAATGCTAAAATGAATCTGGTGACGGGAGAAGATTTTCTTTAATCGCCACTTTATTCCTGGCTTTCTACCTGTAGTCAAAATGGTTAAATTATGTATCTAAGCTAAAAGTCTCAGCAGTGCTGAGACTTTTATATTTTATTATTGTTAGTACCAAAGATTGTATTTGATACGCCGGATAATGATAGTACCTTTGTTCTTCTCGTTTCAGTATTCTGTTTAATCCCTGTGGGCCGTCATTGCGAGACGCGTCGTGGCTGCTATTGAATTGAGCATATAACTTGTTGAATTATATCAATTTTTTTAGATTCGGTTTTTGAGCATACCTCCAGAACAAACCATTGATTAGATCAATAGATTAATAAAATAGCATCTTAGTAGTTTACGTGCAAATTAGCTGGATTTGCTGTGTAAATTGTTTTATCATTTAATATTAAGATTTTTCGTGCAAAATGCGGAATTTGATAGACAGTATTTTAGCACATTTTATGGACAGAAAATATGGCCGATTTAATAGATAGTACTTGGCATTTGGCACAAACAGAGCCCGAAATGAGGTTAGCTTCATTTGAATTAGAATTGTGGCGGCTATTTCAAGGATTTCTGCGTTGGCAAGAAGATTGTGAAAGATGTTTTAATAGCTATGGTCTAAGTGGAAACGATATATCCGTGTTGCATCTTATTAGGGCCAGAAATAATCCAAAAACGATTTATGATGTTGCCCGTATATTGAATAGAGAAGATATGTATAATCTTCAATACAGCGTAAAGAAACTTGAACGTCTGGGGCTTATAGAAAAAACGGTCACTAAAAGTAAGAAGATGACCACTTATGCTATCACAGAAAAGGGGATAACAGATACGGATGTTTTTACTACAGCTAAACGTAATATTTTAGTTGATTTATTTAAAAAACAAACGGATCTTAAAATAGAAGAGGTAACGGCCGTTTTAGTAAAATTAAAAACGATGTATGATGAAGCAGGTCAGATAGCCGCTTCGTACAAAGGTTTAGGGCATGAGATAATAAAAGAAAAATAGATTTTTATTAGTTTAATATGAAAATTTGCTCATTGTATAAATAAGAAGGAGAATTGCTTCATGCACTCATTTTTGATTGTTGGTGCAGGACAAGCCGGGCTGCAATTAGGCATCGGTTTATTACAGCATGGGCATAAAGTTACTTTGATCAGTGATAAGAGTTCTGCTGATTTTCTAAATGGTCCGATTTTCTCGACACAAGGATTGTTCAATACAGCACTTCAAAACGAGCGAGATCTTGAGCTTAATTTTTATGAATCAAGTTGTCCCCAAAATACCACTATTCGTTTTAAGATAGCATTACCAGAACATTCTATTGCGTTTGAAGGTAAAGTGTCAGCTTTTTTTCAGGCGGTTGATCAACGTTTAAAGTTTTCCCGATGGTTAGATTATTTTGTAACATTAGGTGGGAATTTGTGTATTAAGAAAATGACATTATTAGAATTAGAGGAACTCGTCCCACAGTACGATCTAACTTTAATTGCTTCGGGTAAAGGCGAACTAGGGCAATTATTTAGACGTAATGAAAAAGAGTCTATTTATAGCAGACCGCCACGTATCTTGGCAGCACAATATTTACAAGGAATGTCGCCTCTGAAACCTCATGGAATGCGGGCTACCATTATTCCGGGGGTAGGTGAATATTTCACGATGTCAGGATTAACCTTAAATGGGTATTGTGAAATGTTACTTTTTGAAGGTATCCCTGGCGGTGATTTTGATTGTTGGCAGGATATCAATACTGCAGCTGAACAGTTAGCAAGAAGTCGTATTTTATTGGAAAAATACGCGCCTATAGATGCTGAACGATATAGATTGGCAACTTTAGCAGATTCCAAAGCTGTTTTAAGAGGTTCTTATACGCCGGTTGTTCGTCATCCTATAGGTTATTTACCGCATTCAGGTAAGCCAGTTTTAGGCTTGGGAGATGCGGTTGTATTAAACGATCCCATTGCAGGTCAAGGTGCAAATAATGCAAGCAAGGCTGCAAGAATATATTTAGATAGTATTATTAAATGTGATCAAGCACAGTTTGATGAAAATTGGATGCAAATGGTGTTTAATAATTATTGGGTTTATGCAAAAGCGGCTACACAATTGTCTAATATGTTATTACAACCAATGCCGTCGCAGATCCTCGATCTATTTTCCTCTGCGGTAAACAATCCAGTAATTGCTAATAGACTAGCGAATGGTTTTCACGATCCCACAACATTATTTCCGTGGATATTTGATGTAACATCTACAAGTGATGTGATATAATTTTTTCCTGTCATTAAAAAATTATACCAATAGTGGGAAAAATGTTATGCATAATGAATGTCATATAGAAGATAAGAAAGAAAATTTATATCAGCAACAAGCATTAAATTTACAAAGATTTGAAAATAGCGATTTATTAAAACTCTTATCAAAGAAAGAATTAGAAGAAAAAGAAATGCGAGATAAAGTTTTAAATTGTATTCAAGTCTTCGCGAACTATTTTCAAAAAATAGTGATGTTAAGAAATATTTTTACAAATGATTCTGCTTTTAGTGTTATGG
>CAMFJO010000207.1 GCA_945956945.1 uncultured Legionellales bacterium
CTTCTGTGCTGTCCGATAATATTTTTGCCTGCGAGTCTTGGATTAAGGTGATAAATTGTTCAGTATTTAAAATCTTCATAGATAGCCTTGTTCAGTTCGTGAGCAGATAAGATTCTATCATAAGGACATTTATGCTACAATCCGGATCTAATAAGAGGTCATATTAACATGTTTTCATTAATTCAAAGACCAAGGCGTTTGCGACAACATCCCGCCTTAAGACGTTTAGTACAAGAAACGCATATACAGGGTGATGATTTAATTCTGCCTTTGTTTGTCTGTGCAGGACAAAAGATAAAACGCGCCATTCCCAGTTTACCGGGTCATTATCAATGGTCTTGTGATGAATTGGTTGCAGAAGTTCGGGCTTTGCGTGATCTGGGCATATTGGGTGTTATGTTGTTCGGTATTCCAGCTGAAAAAGATGCCGAGGGAAGTCACGCTAGCCACGATAAGGGTGTGGTGCAACAAGCAATACGGGTTTTTAAGGAACATTACCCTGAATGTCTGGTGATGAGCGATCTGTGTTTTTGCGAATACACCGATCACGGCCATTGTGGTGTCTTAACAGCCTCTGGTCGCGATGTCGATAACGATCGCACCTTAGAGCTATTAGGCGTGCAGGCGGTCAGCCATGCGCGCGCTGGTGCGGATGTGATTGCTCCTAGCGGCATGATGGATGGCATGGTTGCGGCTATTCGTACGGCTTTAGATGCTGCGGGATTTATCCATATCCCTATTTTAAGTTATGCCGTTAAATACAGTTCTGCTTTGTATGGTCCTTTCAGGTTAGCAGCAGGCACTACCTTGAAACAAGGCGATCGTAAAACCTATCAAATGGATCCGGCAAATCGTTTTGAAGCCATTAAGGAAGTGGAGCTGGATATTGCCGAAGGGGCAGATATGTTGATGGTGAAACCCGCGCATACTTATCTGGATATTATTCGCGATGTCAAAGAAAGTTTTCCGATGTACCCTCTGGCTGCGTACCACGTCAGCGGGGAATATGCCATGATCAAAGCGGCGGCAGCGCAAGGTCTCATCGATGAAAAAATGGTTGCTTTAGAGGTATTAACCGCCATCAAGCGTGCTGGTGCAGATTTTATTATTACCTATTATGCTAAAGAAATAGTGGCTGCTTTTCCTCGTCAACGAGTATGAAGTGAGTAGTGACAAGAAATAAAGGAGTTTTTATGAAAAAAATTGCTGTGGTATTATCGGGTTGTGGGGTGTTTGATGGCAGCGAAATACACGAAGCGGTATTAATCTTGCTGGCTATCGATAACAATGGCGCTGAATACCAATGTGTCGCGCCGAATGTCGCGCAAAGACAAGTTGTTAATCATTTGACCCAACAAGTTAGCGATGAAAAGCGCAATGTATTAGTAGAATCAGCACGGATTGCCCGCGGCCAGATTAAAGATATTGCCACAGTGAGTGCTGCAGATTTTGATGCGGCTATTTTTGCGGGTGGTTTTGGTGTCGTCACGAATTTATCCGATTTTGCTGCAGAAGGTGCACAGTGTCATATAGAAGCGGCGACCTTAAAATTTGCCAAGGCGATGTACGATGCTAAAAAACCTTTGGGATTTGCCTGTATTTCGCCGGTTTTGGCCGCTAAAATTTGCGATACCGGGGTTAAATTAACTGCCGGTGAGGATATAGAAGTTTCAGAAAAATTACAGGCCATGGGCGCGATCCCAGAAAATTGTTCGGCCGATAACATTATTGTCGATGAAGAGCATAAAATTGTGTCCACTCCTGCTTACATGGTGGGTAAAGGACTGGCGGAGATTTATCAAGGAATAGAACAAATGGTGCGGCATATATTATTAATTGCGTGATTTTCTTGTTATGTAGATCTGAAAAAAATATCTTAGGTGTAGCGGGATCGCATTTTCCGGTATATCGTTAAAAAGATTAAATAATAGCAAGTGAGGGTAAAAATGTACGATAAAGAATTGGCCTTTATAGATAGGATGATTGATGTTCTGATATCGGAAATACATCGAGTCGAAGAAGAGATCCGCGTGACGGGTGAAGAGGTAGGTGCAGAGGGATTAACAGATCGTTTAGAGCATAAACTTTGTGTGTATTTAACGAAAGAAGCTTCTCCCAGCACCGAAATGCTGCAAAGACTTGCAGGAAGATCCATTGATGTAAAAAAAATGATGGGTTTTCTGAAGATTAGCTGTGCCGAATATCTCAATTTAAAAAATCTCTTGGTGAACAAAGACATTCGCAATGCTTATTATGATTCGCGAATAGCAGGTCGTGTCGATGTGAGCGGCTATCGAATATCAACCTGTTTGACGCTCCTTACTTATATGACTAGAGAACTGGATATCACAGAAGTTGTGGCACAACTAGCCGAAGAAGAAGCCTTAGCTATCCTAGGTACTGCCGCTGAATCTTTAGCGGCTCTCTATATGCTGATATCGGCGCGTGTTAAGGATGGGATCTTGTCAAACGCCGAGATATCTAAAGTATTGGTTCTCCTTGAATCTGTGTGTAATATCCCCAATATATTGATTTGTGGTTTTGAGCTTAGGCAGATAGCCAAAAGAAATTTAAGCGACATTATCATTATCGCTGATACTTATTGTAAAGAAGAAGACATTTCCGAGCAAGCCAGTTTTCGTCGTGGAATATACCTGCGTGTTCGTGACGAAGCACAGGAAATTCTTGATGCTATACGTATTGCTTATCCTAATGATGCGACTCTCTCGCCGCTTGCGACAGAAAAAGAGCGAGAGCCTGACGCCCTTTCTACCATAGGTGGTTTGCCAGCAGAAGAATCCTTTACCATTGAAGAAAAGCAAGAAGGTGAAACCTTTATGGTGAATAGAGACAAAGAATATAAGCAGGAAATAGATTGTTTTCTGAATGGAATTAAGTCGCAACCTAGAGCGATTTTTATGCCTAGCTATTCGCGATGTGTAAAAGAATTAACGAAGCGGCACGAAACATTTGCTCAACAGTATAATGCGGCGAGTGACAATAAAGCGATGCTCATTCAACAGTTTATAAAAGATGCTCTGGCAATTATTGAGAGCAAGATGAATGAAAACAGGGCCATTATTGGTAATAGCCGAGACGCTTTATTAAAGTTACAAAAGGACTTTTTAGAGACCATAAAGACGATTCATCAGCCTAGTGCCAGCGCTTCTAGCAGTAGTAGTAACAGCCCTCCCTTGAGTCTATTTTTCCGTCAGTTG
>CAMFJO010000208.1 GCA_945956945.1 uncultured Legionellales bacterium
AACTTGAGGCGCTATCGGATGCTCAGGTAATGCCGGCTGGATAACCGCCGTTGACGATATTCTTTGCCTAAATTCTTTTCTATTCGGTTTTTTATGCTCAGCTTCTTTTTTTCTTCGATCTTTTTTGGCCATTATTTATATCTTTGTTTATAGGTAGCGTAATTTTTGCCTATTGTACTCGCTTTATAAGAATTTTAAAACAGCTAAGTCTTCTCTCCTATGAAATGAGATTTTTTAAAGATGACAAATAATTAACCGAAATCTCAACAGGCCTTAGCTCTAAACCTTAAAATCACATTCGTGTAACTTTACCATCTTGGTTTTTTTAGAGAATTTATACCCTAACCACAAAGCAAGAAAAATAGGCACGCCAAGATAAGACACTAAAATACCCTGCCAATCGATGTGCTCTTGCAAAAAGGCATTGTAATTTTGTCCGGCAATGATGATGATGCATAAAGCAAAAGCCAGTAAAGGTGCATAAGGATAGCCTTTGGCTATATAGGGCAGATCTTTGATATCATTACCTTGTAAAACATAAGCCTTTCTAAAGCGATAATGGCTAATGGCAATACCGAGCCAAGCAATAAATCCTGATAAACTGGAGGCATTTAGTAACCAGAGATAAACAATGCCATTGCCAAATGAAGAGGTCAGAAAAGCCAATAAACCTACGGCAGCAGTCGCCAACAAGGCATACACTGGAATGCCGCGCTCACTGACTTTGGAAAAAATTTTAGGGACGTGTTTTTGATGAGATAAATACCATAACATACGGGTAGAAGCATACATGCCGGAATTGCCTGCAGACAATATCGCCACCAAAATAACGCCATTCATCAAACTGGCTACGAAAGCAATGCCACTGTTTTTAAATACTAGGGTAAACGGGCTGGTGGCAATGTCGCCGCCCATCAATTGATTAGACGTATAAGGGATCAAAAAACTGATCACCAAGATGGCTAAAATATAAAAAATAAGGATCCGCCAAAATACTTTCTTAATCGCAGAAGGAATGGCTTTCCCAGGATTCGCGGTTTCTCCCGCTGCAACGCCAATTAATTCAGTGCCCTGAAAAGAAAAACCCACGACCATGAACACACCAAACAAGGCCCAAAATCCACCGTGAAAAGGACCGCCATCCATTTGCCAATACGCAAAACCGACACTTTGGTGGCTGGTTAAACCAAAAATCATCGCAGCGCCAATAATAATAAAGGCCACCACCACCATCACCTTGATGAGCGATAACCAATATTCCGCTTCGCCAAAACCACGCGCTGAAAAAATATTAAGGCTAACAAACAAGCTTAAAAAGATACCACTCCACAAAAAAGGTGAAGCATCCGGAAACCAGAATTTCATCACCACCGTCGCTGCAACAATTTCAGCCGCGACCGTAATCGCCCAGTTGTACCAATAATTAAAGCCCATGGCAAAACCTAAGGCTGGATCCACAAAACGCGCTGCATAGGTATAGAAAGAACCCGAGGTAGGCATAAAGGCCGACATCTCTCCCAGGCTGGTCATTAAGAAGTACACCATCACCCCCATAATGGCATAAGCCAATAAAGCTCCTCCTGGACCCGCTAAATGAATGGTGCTGCCGCTCGCCAAAAAGAGCCCTGTGCCAATGGAACCGCCAATGGCGATCATACTAATTTGCCTGGAATTCAGTGAGCGCTGTAAACTCATGGGAATGCTTCCTCGATATTGACGGCTGGCTTTAAGGCCTGTTTACATGGGGTTAATCCGGCCCTAATATTGATAATCCATTTGAAGTATTGTATGCTTTTTTTATTATTTAAGCAATGCAGCGGGGCTATCCCGAAATGACCTTTAAATGTGACTTTGAAGTTCGCGACACCGAAGTCGACATGGATGGCATCGTCAGCAATTATGTGTACTTTATCTACTTGCAACACGCACGACACAAATATTTAGATGCCCTCGGTTGCAGTTTTCATACGCAAATCCAGAATAACCAATCACCAGTTTTGCTGGCAACCCAAACCAACTTTTTACAGTCCTTAAAATCTCAAGATCAATTTTATGTCACCTGCACACTGACCTCCGCCAACAGCCGAATAAAATTTAACTGCTATCAAGAAATTCATCACGCTAAGGATGATAAGTTGATATTAACTTCTACTAATACCATTACCTGGATTAACAACAATGAAAGCGATCCGCGTAAACGATTTTACATTCCTGAAAAAATAAAAAATCAGATCACTTTTGATAGTAAATGATTCTAGCCGCTTGCCCCTATGACCACTCTGGATAAATTGTTCTTGCCAACCTATTGACTTATAAGGCTTATTCCCTTAATCTATGGCTGCGTCGATCGGCGCAGTCTCTAAAATAGAAACAAAAAAGGAGTTATCTCATGCAAGAAAAAATCATTCAACCCCCAAGAAAGATTAGAAAATTACACACCGATCTTAATATCCCTCCTACCACCACCTGTAAAGAATTCGCTGTCCTTTCTGGTATAGAGTTACCGCCAGACGGAGTGGGTGTTCAGTTTTTCTTTAATGTTGAAGGTGGAAAGCAACTCACCCTGGCCGGACCCCGCGGCACAGAATTGCAAACCACGATTGGAGGCGCTATTGGCAGCAAGGCATACCAAGGCACCTTATTGGCTAAAATCCAACAAGAATTAAAAGAAGAAACAGCCGGCGTATTAGAAATCCACGAAAGTGATACTAGCCCAACGGGATATGTGCTCCAAACTAAGATCAGGAATGAACAGGGCCGTGAGGTGACAAATACCTATCCTGTTGCCTTTAGAACTGATTTGGTACACAGTGCCGGCAAAATTGAAACGACGGAGGCAGGACTCAAGGGATTTCATTATGCCACTTTTACCGTGATTTGCGATGGCTTAACGGAAAAACAATTAAATGATATCGCTCGCTATATGTCTCCTACCATGCAGTTCTGCAATAATGTTTTTTTAAAACTAAACCCTTTTATTGGCAATGGTTATTTGAAAAAATTTAAAGGTAAACCGGCAGAAGAAGTGCAAGCTTTGTGGAATTCCGCGGCAGAAGTTGCAGCGCGTACTGCATTGGCAAAAGAATTTGCCGTTCAATATCGTGCGCTACAGGAAAGTGGTCAAATGTTGCTGCAACCACAACAATTGTTGCAACACACTGAAGGAGGTAAAACAGTTGCTTATGAGAATTTTGAACAAGGT
>CAMFJO010000209.1 GCA_945956945.1 uncultured Legionellales bacterium
GTATTGGATTTCAAGTTAATAAATCTTTTAAAATATTTCACATTTTTTTAGAGATTTTTTCTGATTCAAAATATTACGGTTATGATCCCACAGAAATGGATGAACTCCATGCTTTCATAGGAAAATATGGAAGCATTAATTATAATGATTATACGCGATCACAATTACGTGAAAGTCTTAATCCACCTATTGCAGAACGTCAGTTGAATGATTTAAGAAATTTTTGTGGGTTTGCAAATATCGATAATAAAACCGATAATAATAGTATGTCTGAACAGTTTGGGATGAAAATCCGCCCTTATTTATTAATGGGCTTAGTGACTGTTCAAACCGCACGCCACATTTCACAGCTATTATACCAGACAGTAGGGAAATTACTACCTCATTTTCGCCACAATGAAGATTATCTGGTTGTTTTGTTTAATTTGCTGATTTTTTCTGAGAACATAGAAGTGGATTGTTTTTTGCATGAAAATATGCAAAGTGAATTGGATATGGATAGGCTTTCTCGAAAATTATGCGACTGTAAAATATTTAGAGAATTTAATGAACTAGAAAAGAGATTTATTGAGGCATCTGGTAACATTGCTACTATGTCTTTTTTCAAAAAAGTCCATGGAGGCAAGGCGGTTCGGGAGTATATGTTTTCCCATGAAAATGATTTCCCTCTGGATCTTTTTACAGAATATTTAGTGGGAGGCGCTTTTTGCGCCATTCCTGATTTACCCACGCATCTACAATACAGTGAGATGAGCCTACAGTCTTTTGTAAGCAAGCAAATATTACTCCCTATGATGCCTGTTTCTGAAAAGCAACGCTTTATGAGAAATTTAGGCTTGTTGCAACTAAAGGTTAATCATTTCTTTTCCCAGGGTAAAAACCTTGGTACAATTTTAGAAGACTTCCATAAATTACTACAAGAAATACACATACTCTTTTCATCTATAGTGGGGAGAGAAGAAGGACAATTGCAGGTGAGTGGTATAGTATATTTACGCTTATTAGAATTGCTTTATAATTGCGAAATGATAACTTGCTATGTGGCAAAATTATTGTCTGAACAGTTAGGCTTTATTATTCGACAGCTCATAGGAAATGATAAAATTTCTGTCGTTGAAATAAAAAAAATTATAGAGACTTTTTTCATCCAGATTTTGCCGGAACTGGAGGCGCTATTTAATATTGTTATTTTGCCCTTACCTGATGCTGTAAAAGTAGAGGAATTTCGTTGTTTAACGCTGGATCATTCTAGCTTAACGGCAATGCGCGAAAAAAAGGTGGCTGCAGAAAAAGCGGTATTTTCTCAGGAGCAAATTTTATTTTATAGAAGAATATTTTCTGGCCGAAAGGGGATTTCTCATTCTTCTTCAAGCACAGTAGTTGGCTCTAAAAACAGCGATCTTGTTGCTGCAGAATATTTATTGGTATTGCATCCTGTGGCTAAGCTCTCAGCTTTGTGTCATCAATTAGAAATGCTTCATTCATATCAGCAGAAGCATTCTATTTCATACATTGAGGCAATCCCTGATTCTAATACACCCCCAAAAATAGCACAGGAATCTAGTGGCTTAGCAGCATCTGGAAAAAAAAATAAGGAGTCTAAAAGCGAGTCCGGTTTAAAGATTGAGCCTAGTTCAACAACGCCAAAAACTAAAACTGAAGTTCTTCCTGTAGAGTCTAACAATAAGAAAGAGGCACCACCAGGCGATCTAGAAACATTAACCGCCGGCAATACCCTGAGGATATCAGACCAGCAAACACAACCAGGAAGGAATGCGCGCCGTCGTCAGGCCCGAAAGAACCAAATGTCAGTATCAGCTGTCTTATCACCGCCTCCCATAGTGTCGGAAATAAGGGCTCGGCTTTCTTCACAAGAGTCGCAAACTAAAAATGAACCCCCCTCTATCATACAAATGGAGCAAGGATCTGGTTCTTCCCCCAAACCGATAGAAGAGAAGACAGAAACTCAAAGAGTTGCTTGTTTAGAGACTGGGCTTCCTGCGCCAGTGCTAGAGACTAAAAGCGAAGCTATTACTGTAGAATCTAACAATAAAAAAGATACTACACCCGCGATGGGCCTAACAACATCTGCGGCAGCCAGTACCATCACGATACCAGAACAGCACACACAACCAGGGAAGAATGCGCGCCGTCGCCAAAAGAAAAATCAAATATCATCTTCCTCCTTTGCCTTATCACAATCATTTTTTCAAAGAAAGGTGCCATTGCAATCCTTAGGTTCTTTTGTACAAAAGCCTGCAAAAGATGCGGTACCAGGCGCTCTTTTAAATTCTGAACCAAAACCTGTCTTGGCAGCAGAAATGATACCCATTCCTGTTCCAGATTTTCAATTAAAAGGAAACCCGGCTAAACTGTATGAAAGGTTAAAGACTGAATTTCAACCAACTTACGTTGATTCAACACTCTTTATTTTTGGTACAGGCGTTTTTGAGTTAATTAGCGCTTTTCGATCAGGCTTTGAATCTCCCAGGCTTTGTAATCTTAATTTCGGATTATGTGTTTCAGAAGAGCAATTGCCAGTAAACAAATCCACTTATAATGCTTCTTCTCAAATTTATCATCGGGTCGACCTGGGAAAGATAGGCCCACAGCTTGAAAGAGAGATGGGAATACGCTTTGAGGTCATTTATTTCTCTCGCTCATTGTCGCCAACTTCCATAATACGCAGTTTAAATAGTGATTTTGCCCACTGTGAATTTTATATTCAAGACGATAAAGCTTTCGCTATCGATGCACTTTCTTATGCAATCTTAGATACAAAAGAATTAGTGCCTATGTATCCTCCTAAAGAATTTATCGTAAACCATCCGCGCTCTCTCTTGCGGGCTACCCATTTTTTAGGCAACACTCCCAGCATTGAGCCTCCTAGTATAAGCCCACACAATTTTCACTGGCCATGCAATTATGAAGCTGTTATTAAGCAAAATATTCAAGTGTATCTTCGAACACCCGCATTTGGATCTGAGGAAGATTGGTTTTTTATTTTCAGAGCCCTGCAGGCCGATCTCTACCTTATGGGTCTGCCTTATTTACAGCGTTTATTAAATTATGGGATATTAGGCGTTCTTTATGCCAATAATCCGGAATTGGGGATTGGATTAATTCTCACTGAAGAAGATGCTATCGATGCCTCTTTACTTAAGCTTTATCTAGGAGATAAGGCGGGCTCTTTTGCATT
>CAMFJO010000210.1 GCA_945956945.1 uncultured Legionellales bacterium
GTCTGGAAGGTTCCAGTCAGTCGCATTATGCGCGCGATATGTTGTATACCTGGCAGAAACTGGGTTATAGAGCAATATTGATGCATTTTAGAGGATGCAGTGGCGAAATCAATCGCACAACACGTTGTTATCATTCTGGTGACACAAGCGATCTCGCTTGGTTAATACAAAATCTGCAACAACAATACCCGCATACACCCTTAGCAGCGATAGGCTATTCCTTGGGCGGCAATGTGTTATTGAAATGGCTGGGAGAAACGGCTGCAGATAATCCTTTGCAATGCGCAGTGGCTGTATCAGTTCCCATGTTGTTAAATAAATCTGCCGATAGAATGCAGCAAGGTTTCTCACGCTTTTACCAATGGCATTTGATCAAACAATTAAAACATAAGCTGAAACAAAAACAATTACAGATGGGTGTGTTGAGGAATGTTGACCTACATAGTCTCGGAGATTTTTGGTCTTTTGATGATAAAGTTACTGCACCTTTGCATGGCTTTAAAAGTGCTGGAGATTATTATGAAAAATCGAGTTCTCGCCAATATCTTCATTCTATTGCTATTCCCACCCTAATCCTTCATGCCAAGGACGATCCTTTCATGGATACCGCCGTTATTCCCCATGACCATGAATTATCGCCACAAGTAACATTGGAATTGTCCGAACAAGGCGGCCATGTAGGATTTATCGGTGGTGTAATTCCAGGTTTTGGGCAGTCTTGGTTATTACAACGGATCCCTTATTTTGTTAAACAATACCTTTCCCAGAATCACTGAGTCTTCAACGCCGCCTGCAACTTCTCTTGTAATACCATGCTATTGACGGCGCCTACAATGGGGGGGATTAAGTTTTCTGCATTGCTATTCACAATGATTAAGGTAGGCGGTGCAATGACTTGCCAGCGTTGTTGTAATGCCTGACTATCATTGCTTGCATGTGTTATATCCACGCGCACCAGATTAAATTGCTTTAATAAAGGCTCCAGATCGGGATTGTGAAAGATACGTTCCAATTCATGGCAAGACACACACCAATCAGCATAGAAATCAATGAGGGTTGGTTTATCTTCAGAATCTTGAATAGCTGCATTTAAAGCAGCAGGTGTCGTGACGGTGTTGAAGGAAAGTCCCTCTTGGGAAACAGCGGTATTTTGCAAAGGCAACCAGGGATTGGTGTGGCCCAGGCTCGCGCCGACTATGAGCAATACACCATAAATGGCGCATAAAGTGCCGAGAGTCTGCTTTAATCTAAATAACCATTTTTTAGATGAGGTGTTGTTTTTAGAGAATATATTGAGACTATAGGCTGCCAATAATGACCATGCTCCCCATAACAATAAGGGAAGTGTCGGTGGTAGTAATCGTGAGGATAACACAATGGCCAAGCCCAGAAAAATAAAGGCAAAACATTTTTTAAGGCCTAACATCCAAGATCCCGTTTTAGGGATGTAATGCGCGCCAAAGGTATTAAAGATAATTAAGGGTAATCCCATACCCAGGCTTAAACAAAATAAAGCACCGCCGCCTAACCACAGATTTTGTGTTTGGGTAATATAAGCCAATGCACCGACGAGAGGCGCACTCACGCAGGGAGATACTATCAAGGCAGATAAGGCACCTATCACCGCGACGCTAAAAAAATGACCTCGAGGTTGGTGTTCACTTAAAACGGTCATTTTATGAGTCCACTTTTGCGGTAAGCGCAGATCACGTCCCGTGTATAGACAGGTTGCTAAGCCTAGAAATAACAGGCTCAAAAAACCTATCATCCAGGGAGTTTGAAAAGTTGTTTGTAAACTTAAACCCATTAAAGAAAATAATAAGCCGGCGAGTGTGTAGGTTATCGACATGCCGAGTACGTAAGCGATCGATAAGAATAAGGCGCGTTTTGTTTTCAAGGTTGTGGCATGCCCTAAAATAATCCCGGATAAAATGGGCAATAAGGGTAATACGCAAGGTGTGAAGGCGAGTAGAATGCCTAAGCCAAAGTAACTTAATAACAGCGACCAATTCATCAGGGAAGCTGCGGGTGGTGTCGCTTGAATTTGCGGTGCTAAGGCAAATGCCACTGCTGTTTTTTGCACTTCACCCGTGGCAAAATTGATGTGAAAGGTTTGTGTTTGCGGAGGATAGCAAAAATGAGCCTCGGAGCAACCCTGATATTGGATCCGAATAGTACTTTGTTGATCGGCCATGGGCAATGGCCAAGTTAAAACAAGGGTACCTTGATAGGCATTGTATGAACCGAGTATTTCATCGTAACGTTGTGCGGCTTTAGGCCATTCCTCGGGGCTAATGTCGGTGGGTTTCACGCCCAAAAGCGTAAAATGGAAATGGTCGCGGTATAAATAATAACCTTTTTGTATGACCCACGTTGTTCGCACGGTTTTATCTGAGTTGACACTTAAAGATAAGTTAAAGGCTTGCTCAACTGGCAAAGGTCCCGTAGGAATAAGTTCTGCAGCATCAATAGGCTTGGCAATGAGAAAGGTCAATAAAAAGAACCCTATAAAAGAGCGCGCCATTCTAAAATTGTACATAAAATGTCCTGATCGAACTACAATGGTTTATCTTAGCACAATTTTGAGTGAAATTCGTATCAACACCTTGAATTTTCACACTATGCCCATATCTAAGGGGAGTCGCTGGTGAAATAACGTCTCTGGCGATAATTAAGGAGTATACAGCGTAAGGCCTGCTAATTGGGCCCTATCATAAGCTGTCCCTACAGTGACTTTAAAGACATTTCTAAAGAGGTTAAATACAAATGAGTGCAAAAACAAATATTCGTCCTTTACGTGATCGGGTTGTAGTTCGTCGCTTAGAAGAAGAACGTAAAACGGCTGGGGGTATTGTGATCCCAGATACGGCAACTGAAAAACCCATGATGGGTATGGTGATTGCCTTAGGTGCAGGTCGTATTCTGGAGAATGGTAATGTACAAGAACCTATCGTACGTGTTGGCGATAAAGTATTGTTTGGTAAGTACGCAGGTACAGAAGTGGAATTGAATGGCGAGACCCTAATAGTGATGCGTGAAGACGATATCTTAGCGGTAATCGAAGCTTAGTAATAATTTTTAACATAATAGAGGAAAAGTAAAATGGCTGCAAAAGAAATTCAATTTGGTGATGTAGCCCGTGCAGCGCTTGCACGTGGTGTTAACATCTT
>CAMFJO010000211.1 GCA_945956945.1 uncultured Legionellales bacterium
GTATTGTCCTTTTTCATTCACTCGATTCCGCGGATTGGGCATACGTTAAAATCTCTCTGCTATTTATGCTCAATTTATACGCTATAAATGGCTTAATGTCAATAGGTAACTAAAATGGGCGGGGATCCTGGGTGTTGTAAGTGTTTGAACCAGCGAGCTTATTGACTTTTGCTTAACGAAGACATCGTTTTCGGCACAGTGCCGCAACTTGGTGCAGAAGGTGTTGTTTCAACCAAAGTGTCGTAAAAGCTATAGGGATTATCCACTAAAGAGGGTGATGCTGCAAAAGGATTCGTGACACCCGCCCATGGTTTAAAGCAAGTCATATCGTTAAAATAATATAGCCCGGGTGGATTTAAAGTCGTCTGTGCTTTTTGCTTAAAAGCATGATGCAGAGGCGCTAATGCTTTAATAATGTGAGGATGGTCTTCTGCAGTGAGGCTTTTGTATTGATAAGCTAAGGTAATGTGGAAATAAGATGGTATGCGTTCTTTACAATGGTGTTGTTCAGCCAATTGTCGTATTACTTTAACCTGTTCACGAGAGGGTTTCACTTCCAGGGTAATACCGCCTGCTTCACTCAATAAGCGAAATCGTATCTCGGGGAAGTTTTGCTGCTGTAGTTGTAACGCATTGTGTAAGACTCTATAAGAAGGCATGTTTTCCTGGATAAATTCGGGCCACTTCTCAGGTTCCGCTATATCCTTTATGGTAGGTAAGCTGAAGAAGGTCATGTGGTAACTTTCAGGCGGGAGCGGCGTGTAATACTGACGAATGATAGGAGAATCGTTTAACACGTTATAAACAGTTTGCCAAAACGGGAGATCGGCTTCTTGTATGCTTGCGATTACCGTTGTTCCGGGGAACGGGCAGTACTGTCCTTCGTCGTTAATTTTAGTATGCATACGGAAACATCCTTGTCATGGGATTGTATTTTATTCAGTAACAACCATATTCGGCGTTACTTTTATAGTTGGATTAAGTGTTTTATCTTCTTTGATGCCATTCTTTTGTTCTTCAAAAGGCATACAAAAAGTTTCTCTGATAGCGGCAATAATGAGCCCTGCTAAAATAAAGGCGATAGGCATAATCAACAAACCTCGGTGCAGATCGGCATTACTATAAATATTCACGCCGTTTACAATCGTATGATCCCAGCGTAAATCCATTAACCAGCCGAATAAAGGTTCAAACATGGCACCACCGCTAATGACACAGAAAGAGACCACACTGACCGACATCGCTGTGAGCGCATGCGGGTTACTTTCGGTTACGGTCGGATAGCTTAACACTTGCGTACTGGTGGTTAAACCTAATAAAAAGAAAATAAGCGTCAACGCGGTGGCGTTTAACTGCATATAAATCAGCATCGCTATTAACACGAAAGAGGTAATCGCGCCAATTAACATCGGTAATTTGCGGCGGGATAATTTGTCTGAGATAAACCCCACTAAAGGCGCACCGATGATAGTGCCTAAAAACAACATGCCGGCAATGTGTGTTGCCATGGCCTTAGGCAAATGCTGGATCTGCATTAAATACAATCCGCCCCATAACCCGCCCAGCAGGAAAATCGGTAAGTTCATAAAATCGGTGTAGATGCCACACAACCAATTTTGCTTGCGGCCATAGGCTTTTTTCATGCTTGCTGTCCAACCGAGTTGATGCAATTGCTTGTGATCGGTTTCATAAACACGATTACCTTCGGGTGGATATTCACGTACAATCAATACAATAAGGGATAACAATATTGCGCCAAATGCGGCATCGAATAATAAGGCGTGTCGCCAGCCTACTAAAGAGACGAGGGCTGCAAAGGGGGCTTGTGCCAGCCAGCCGCCTAACATGGCCATCGTGACAATAGAGCCGCTGATCAAGGCCATGCGATGGGGCAAGAACCAACGTGATGCCAAACGCATACTACATAAAAAACAAAATGCACTGCCAATACCGGTGATAAAACGAAAAATAAGTGCTAATGCAAATTGCTGACTGTAAGCAAAAGCGATGGTGCCACAAATGCATAGGGTCATCGCAATTAAAATTAAACGCTTGACGGGCAAGCGATCAATCAGTTGACCTGCGGGAAACAAAAATAAAACATTCGACATAAAGTACACGGAAGACAACCAGCCCAATTCAGTGGCGTTGATATGGAAAGCCGCCATGAGATCGCTGTTCATGGAATTTAAACACAGCATTTGTATGAATTCATACAGAAAAAAGGAAGCGGCGGTAATACAGACTAACCAGGAGCGCAGCTCATGCGGTTGCCTAGGGTGTTGATTGATAGTCGACATGGTTTATTCTCCTAAAGCAAGCTGAGCAGATATAACCTCTGGTTTAGAATCGGTTGCATCTTTTTTCTGGTGTTTGGGCTCTTTTAATAAGACGACCAATATTAAGCTGGCTGCCAAGGTAACAGGAAATATCAGCATCGTACTTTCAAAAGTTTTGTCGGAATAAAAGGGCAAGCCGTTGATCAATTGTCCTTGTGATAATTTGTCTAACCACATCCCAAAAAATTGTTGGCACAAAGCGGCACTTGCCATAATGATACTGGCGGATAGTCCCAAAGCAGTACCCGTGATGTGCGCGGGATTACTGGCAGTGATAATGGGATAACCTAATATTTGGCAGCTGGTGCTAAAGCCTAATGCAAAAAATAAAGTCGCCGCTAACCAGAAATTGCTGTAATCCCCATAAATCATCATGAGCGATAGTACAAGGGAGACTGCAGCGCCGACAAACATCGGCCCACGGCGATTTTTTATTTTATCGGATAATTGGCCAAAAAAGGGTGAGCCGAAAATGGTACCCATGAACAGCATCGATGAAATCGTCGTGGCTTCAGCCGGGCTAAAATGATGGACCTGGCGTAAAAAGGTATCCCCCCATAAGCCGCCAACGACCATAAGGGGTAGGTTGGTTAAACCGGTATAAAGGCCAGCGCCCCAATTTTGGAAATTGCGAAAGGCTTGCCACAGGCCGGGCAAGAATGGATGATTTTTGACCATTTCTGCATGGCTTAAGACGGCGTGCTTAGGCTTATCTTGTACTGTGAGCCACATTAACACCCACAAGCCTATTCCTAGAAACCCATTTACAATCATCGCCTGGCGCCAACCCATATGGGTGACC
>CAMFJO010000212.1 GCA_945956945.1 uncultured Legionellales bacterium
GATAGAGATATTAGCAATATCCTGACTATCTAAAAAAATTTGATCTTGAATGATTTTTAGCTGCAATATCTTTGCAGATTGAAGATTACCCTGGTTTGTTGCAGAAGCAGAAAGTGTATTTCCATTGGCATAATTGCTTATAGCGATGGCTATAAGGGCTGCTCCTAAAAATTCTCTTTTTTTAATCATGATAATTATCCTTATAGTCTGTTTTATTTAAACGATACAAAATATGCTGTGATAAAGGATGATCGGGCGCTAATTTGGGGTGAGCAAAATCTCCATACTCATCGCGTATTAAACCAATTTTTTTCATTACACGAATGGAACGTTTATTGTCAGGAACGGTAAAGGAAACGATTTGTTCTAGGTTCACTCTATTAAATCCGTAGGCTAAAGCAGCTTTAGCGCCCTCAGTAGCATAGCCCTGATTCCAATAGCGCGAATCTAAACGCCAAGCTATCTCCACAGCGGGCGTAAAAGGTGCCTGCCAATCAATAGGATTAAGGCCAATATAGCCTATCAGTTCGCCTGTTTTTTTCAATTCAACTGCCCATAAGGTATAGCCATGTTGCTGTTGATGCTTATTTGCGGTGGCAATAAAATTTTCGACTTGCTCTTTGCTCAGTGAACCAGGCAAAAACGCTATCACCTTGGGGTCCTGATTGAGCTGATGATATTGCGCAACATCTGCTAGAGACCAGGTTCTTAAGAGGAGTCGGGGGGTGGCGAGGACAATCATGATCAGTGCATTTTCCTACCATTGGGTATTTGGGGATCGGTGGTCGCTAGGCGGATAGCGCCACTCTCATCGGAAAATCCCAGCAGTAAAAATTGGGATATAAAGCCTGCAACATTCTTTTCACCCAAATTAACGCAGCCTATAATCTTTTTCCCTACTAAGGTTTCAGGGGTATAATGGATGGTCACTTGAGCGGAGGTTTGCAAAAGACCTATTTCCGCGCCAAAATCGGCCCATACTTTAAATGCTGGTTTTTTAGCACGGGGAAAGGGTTCTACTTTGACCACGGTACCACAGCGTAAATTGATACGTTCAAATTCTTCATAACTGATGTTGGCCATTTTGCTGTGCTTCTCCCATTTTTGTCTTGACAAACCTTATGTCGATAGGTCGCATTATACCAAGTTATCATCACAAACCAAAGGTCACTACACGCAACCTGCATCCACTATGGGCTTTACCGTACTCATAGAGGGGGCCGTAATTACACCAAAGTAAGATTTGTTTTCTAGGGATAAATAATCCCTTGTAAATTTCTTAAAAAACAATTAATCTTTATAGTCAGAAGTATAGGAGTGCTTAATGATGACCCATCGTATAAAACTCACCGCCTCAGTCGCTACGGCTGTGGTTACTTTTTTTAGCATAACGAGTCTAAAGAGCACCTATTTCGCAAACCCGCAACTAGAAAAGACGCCAGAGCCTAATCCTAAACTACCAGAAAATTTTAAATATGATGGCGCGCGGCGTATTATCCGATAGCAAGGGGATATGATGAGGTATGTGCAATGACCGAAAAGCTATTTTGGCAAGACCCTTATTTAAGCGAATTACAGACCACCGTGTTAACGGTTCAGGGTAATCAAATTACCGTAGCAGAAACCATTTTTTATGCTTTTTCGGGTGGTCAGGAAAGCGATGAAGGTACGATCGCAAACTATAAGGTGAAGGAAGCAAAAAAAAATGGGAAGCAAATCACCTATACCTTACAGGATGATCATACCTTGAAGGTGGGTGATAAGGTAGAAATGGTAATTGATTGGCCCAGACGCTATAGACTGATGCGTTTGCATTTTGCTGCCGAAGTGGTATTGGAGTTGGTGTGCCAGCGGTTCCCTCACATTATCAAAGTAGGAGCGCATATTGCAGCAGACAAGGCCCGTATCGATTTTGAATGGGGGGAGTCGCTTTCTTCTTCTATTGTGCTATTACAACAAGCAGCACAAGCTATTATTGATGCCGATCAACCGATTATTAGCGCCTTTAGCGATGAAGCGAATGAGCGACGCTATTGGAAAATCAATGAGTTCTCACAAGTTCCCTGCGGCGGCACGCACATCAAAAAAACGGGCGAAATGGGAACTATCAGCCTCAAACGAAAAAACCCGGGTAAGGGTCGAGAACGTATAGAAATTTACTTAAACTAGGTTCTGTTGAATTTTTTTCCGTTTTAGAGTATACTGTTTTTATTCATCTTAATAGAGGTTATTGCCATCATGAACTTACCTGCTTAAATAGCGTCTACTCAAGGGCGCACTGTACAGCCCAAGACTATTTATTTAAGAGGAAGTGTGATAATGCATAAACCCATTCAAATCAAAAACCTAAGTTTATCCTTTAAGCACAAAAATTGTTTTGAAAATTTTAATGCCCATGTTCATTCTGGCAGCCGTATTGCCATTATAGGGTGTAATGGTAGTGGTAAGTCTACTTTGTTGAAGCTATTTATGGAAGAAGTTGCTTATGCCAGTGGCGATGTTATTGTTCCCAATGACCTTGTGGTGGGCTATGTACCGCAAATTGTGGTTGGTTTTGATACTTTAAGCGGCGCGGAACGCTTTAATAAAGCACTGACACAAGCCTTAAGTTCCAACCCCAATGTTTTATTGTTAGATGAACCCACCAATCATCTGGATCGCCGTAATAAGCAAAGTTTGCTGCGTCTGTTAAGCCATTATACCGGAACATTGATCGTTGTTTCCCATGATACGGAGTTATTGCGCACTATGGCTGATACTTTATGGCATATCGATAATGGCAAAATTCAGGTGTTTTCTGGAAATTACGAAGATTATCAGAGCGAAATAATGCTTAAACGCGCTTCTATAGAGCAAGAATTATCGCGCCTGAATAGGCAAAGAAAGGACACGCATCAAGCGTTAATGAAAGAGCAAACGCGTGCTGCTAAAAGCAGGGCTAAGGGCGAGAAAAGTATACGAGAACACAAATGGCCCTTAGGCGGTAAAGCCGCAGCCTTGCGCGCTGAAGAAACTTCAGGAAGGAAAAAAGTGGCCATTGAAGATAAAAAACAAGCCTTAAATGCGCAGTTAGCTTCTTTAAGGTTACCTGCTGTCTCTTATACACATCTCCGAGCCCACGAGACGTAGAGGAATCTC
>CAMFJO010000213.1 GCA_945956945.1 uncultured Legionellales bacterium
AGTTAGAAGCGGCAATTTCTTGGGCGGATCGTATTTACCATATGGCGGCCGTGGTGGGTGTTTATAGGGTTATCGCCGAACCTATTCAAGTATTAAATACCAACACCTTAAGTTGTGAGCGTCTCTTACGCCTAGCGAAACAATCAGGGCATAAGCCACGCATTCTAATTGCTTCTAGTTCTGAAGTTTATGGGCAAGGTGTAAATACTGCCTTTTCTGAAACGGACGATCTCTTAATTGAACCCGCCGCGCATTCTCGCTGGAATTACGCTATTAGCAAACTGAGCAATGAAGCTTTTGGTTTATCCTATGCACAGCAATATGGTTTACCCGTTACTTTACTACGGCTCTTTAATACGGTAGGCGCCAGGCAATCGGGGCATTATGGTATGGTATTGCCTCGTTTTGTAGAACAAGCCGTGTCGCAGCAGCCGATTACCGTTTATGGTAATGGTCAGCAGAGCCGTTCTTTTTGCGATGTGCGGGATACTGTAGAAGCTTTAGATCGATTGGCCAACCAAGCATTGAGCATAGGCGAAGTGGTTAATGTCGGTAATGACAAGGAAATTTCAATCAATGCATTAGCTGAACTCGTCAAACAGATTGCCCACAGCCATTCGCCCATTATCCACATTCCTTATCAAGAAGCTTACGGTGGTGAGGTGTTTGTGGATATTCAAAGACGCAAACCTAACCTGGAGAAGTTTTATAAATTAACGGCGTATCAGCATCGTTGGTCTTTAAAAGAAACGATTGAAGATCTAGTGCATAGAAAGCAAACTGATCAGTTATAATATTCTTGGCTTAAAGGTACTTGGATGTTCAAATTAATAAGAAAGGGATCGTTTTATGGGCTTCTACTGATGGGCTTGTCCATCGCGCCAGGATTTGCTAAAGACATCAGCACACCTACTTTAGAAGATATTAAAATACTGATTGCCCAGGAAAAGTGGGCGGAAGCAAAACAAAGTGCCGATATTTATAGACAACATTATCCAGAGGATGCAGATGGGTTATTAGAATTGGGCGTTATTAAAAACCATGAAAAAAACTATGCGGAAGTGGTAAAGATATTGGAGCCTGCCTTAGTAAAGTATCCGCATTACGTGGACATACGCCTAACATTGATCAACGCGGAAATGGGTTTAAAACAACCGCAAAAAGCCTTAAGTTTAATAGAGGACGGCTTGATGCTCGATCCCAGCAACGAAATTTTACTCAAAAAAAGGGCTGGCCTTCAATTAGAAAATATTAAAATACTGATTGCCGAGGAAAAGTGGACAGAGGCAAAACAAAGTGCCGATATTTATAGACAACATTATCCAGAGGATGCAGATGGGTTATTAGAATGGGGTATTATTGAAAACCACGCAAAAGACTACGCTGAAGTAATCAAGATATTGGGGCCTGCCCTAGTAAAGTATCCGAATTATCTCGACATACGTTTAACATTGATCAACGCTGAAATGGGCTTAAAACAACCTCAAAAAGCCTTAAGTTTAATAGAAGACGGTTTGATGCTCGATCCCCGCAACGAAATTTTACTCAAAAAAAGGGCTGACATTCAATTTGAAAATGGCGATCCTGTCGCAAGTGCCAAAACCTTGCAACAACTATTAAGCATTAATCCGCAGAATGATCAAGCAAAGAACTTACTGACGGAAATACAGAATACCCCGCCTGAATATGGTATAGGCCCTTATAAAGTGGGTGTAGAGACTTGGACAGCGGATACTAAAAATGTTAATCAAAGCGCTAGCACCGAACAAACATGGTATTATGACAGTCTCTATTTGGGTGCTAATACAGATTATGGTTATGTTCAGTTAAGTGGCAATTATGCCAATCGCTTGGGCTTTCAGGGAACTCAAGGCAAGCTTGAATTTGATCCTAAAATAAATTCTTATCTTTATTTTGAACTTGTAACGGGATATTCGGAACAAGAAGTATTATTCCCACATTATTTAGTGGGCGGCGAAGGGTACGTGTATATACCCCATTTATTGGATGTTTCACTGGGAGAAACCTACCGAAACTTGGGTGCAACTTATCTTAATACCTATACAGGCTCTTTATCGAAATCTATTCAACAGTATTGGTTTAGTTTCAAACCGTACTATTTTGTTCCTAGTAATGATGGTCCCCAATCTGTGTTGTATACTGCAAAAGTACGTCGTTACTTTGGTTCTCCTGATTTTTATGTGGAGTTAAGTGGCGGTATAGGGCATAGCCCAGATTTGCCTGATTTACTTGCAGCAGCCTTTATTAAAGTCAAAAACAATTATGTGCAGGTCAAACTGAATCTTCCCTTAGATGAACATCGTTATGTGCTGAGTGTAGGCCCCCAATATGAGAGGCTAACTTACCCTTCTGGAACTATTCTCACTTTATGGAGTGGTGAATTAGATTTGAGTATACGTTTTAGTTGAGAGAAATAAAAAATGCATTCCAATCTAAACTCAATACTTGAGGCTATACTAGTAACCGAACTGGCCCTGATAGTCGCGCTTCTCGCTATTTTGTATTTGTATAGGATATATATCTTTATTAAAGAAAATGCTCGCCAGAAAGCCAAAGCAAAATTGCTATTGCTTTGGCAAGAGGCTAAACAGAATCCTGACGTATTAACAGATAAGGCTGTAAAGATTTTGCAAAAAAAATAGCAGATGTATTGATATTAATGAAACAGGATCCTTCTCTAGAAGAAATAGCTCCGCCGTTTTATGAGAAAATAGTCAATGCTGTTTTGCTGCCCTCAGGGAGAAGGTTTATTAAAAAATATAACTATATCCAGAAATATTATGCCACAATATGTTTTTATTATAAATTTGAGCTCGAAGATGAACCATCTTTATTAAAACTTCTCGCCTATTCAATGAACTTGGTGTCGATAAATGCTGCAATAACCATTTTTAGGCATGGCTCTGATGCCTTGTTAGAAAAAGCCATTAAACACCTTTCAAGATGGGATGAGCTTCAGCAGAATGTGATAGCGCACCTTATTGTAGACTATAGACCAAGGCCCTCAAGGATTTTGTTCAATTATTTGGAAAAAGAAAAAGCGCATGCTGTGCGCGCATTTTGTTACAGACTGTTGTTGTTATTGCCATTTGAACCTAAAACGATAACGCAC
>CAMFJO010000214.1 GCA_945956945.1 uncultured Legionellales bacterium
CGAGATTCCTCTACGTCTCGTGGGCTCGGAGATGTGTATAAGAGACAGCAGTTATGGTGGTTGTTTTATCCTTGTACATAGGGGCGGCATTTGAAGCACCGTTTAAAAAACTTAAAAGGAATATTGCTTTATTGACCCGGGATGGGACTGACGCCAAATTGGATGAGAACTTTTCTATCGATGAATTTATTCTATTGCAAAATTTTTTCGTGAAAATGTTTAGAATAAACGATGAAAAAAATAAGATGACTAAAAGGCTCAATCAAATTGCCACGGAGGCAGCACACGATATACGGTCACCCATTGCGGTATTAAATACGTGTCTGGAATATGTGGCCTGTATTCCTGAGAAAGATCGTTCTTTAATGCGGACGGCAACGTATCGGATCAATGCCATCGCCAATAGTTTGCTCAATGAGTTTAAAGAGCAAACCCAAAAAGAAGCCACCGTGGACAATACGCGCTTGGTTTTTTTGGTTTCATTGTTACATAGTATTGTGCGTGAGAAAAAAGCGCAATTCGCAGCTGAATCGGTCGATATCCATTTGGAGCTAAAGGAGAGAGACCTGTCTTATTTTGCCAGCATTAATGCGGATGAAATGAAAAGAGTGCTATCTAATTTGATCAACAATGCCGTGGAATCCTTTAAAAATGAATCGGGGATAGTGCAGGTGACTTTAGGGGGAGATGCCAAGGACATTATTATTACGGTAGAAGACAATGGCTGTGGTATCGCTGTACAGGATCAGCAGCGGATTTTTGAACGAGGTGTTAGTTTAAAAGAGAATGGTACGGGCCTTGGCTTGCACCACGCAAAAACCACCATAGAAAGCTGGCAAGGCTCTATAAGGCTTGATTCTGTAGAAAATGAAGGAACGTGCCTTACCCTAACTTTGCCGAGACAGCAAACGCCATCGTGGTTTGTCAAGGAAATTAAGTTATCCTTATCCATTCCGATCGCTATTTTAGACGATGAGGTGGCAGTACATAAGGCTTGGCAGTTAAAGCTAGCGGATATTGCGCCCGAATTAATGCTGAATTTTTTTACGGATCCCAGGGATTTTTTAAACTGGGCAGAACAACAAAAGGATTTCTTTTTGTTAACGGATCATAACTTAAGCAACAGAATGTTAAGCGGTTTGGATGTGATTGAAAAATTACAGTTAAAGAAGAGAGCCATTTTAAGCAGTTCTCATTACGATCAAGAGGAAGTCATTGCGCGCTGCCAACGATTAGGCTGTTATTTATTACCCAAGCACCTTATGTATTATATTCCAATATCTATCGATAGGTAATTTATGTTAACAATGCCCTTGTTTTTTTATCAAACCACCCTAGTCTGGGTAGACGATGACGCTTTTTTTATCAAGGTTATTGCCGATACTTTTAAAAGAGAGTATCTGACAAAGATATTTTTTTCACCTAAATCATTCCTGGATTTTTTTAATACCTATGAGGCAACGGTAGAGAGCGCCTGCTTTTTGCGCAGCAGCAATGGCGATGACGATTATGAAGTAAACCATCGATTGCCAGTAGAAATGGATTTTCAGCGGATCATTGATTTGTATCAGAATAAGAATCGCATTCATGACATTAGTGTTATTATTGTTGATTTTAAAATGCCAGGGTTAACAGGGCTGGAATTAATGCGTCAAATTAAATCTTCTGCTGTCAAACGAATTTTGTTAACAGGGGAGGCAGAAGATCAGCTGGCTATTACGGCTTTTAATGATAACAGCATCGATCGTTTTGTACGAAAAGGAGACTGCAACTTTTCCAGCTCTTTAAATCTTTATATCAGACAAGTCACCACACAGTATTTTTGCGATCTCACCAAACCTTTATTAACCCATTTGGAAGCAGAGCACCGTTTACCACAATCCGATCCCGTTTTTATTGATTTTTTTGACAAATGGGTGTGTATCAATAATATCGTAGAATATTTTGTATTTGATAAGAATGGCAGTATGCTGGCAGTGGATCAACAAGGAAAGCTATTTTATTTCGTGATACACACAGAACATTCTTTAGAAGCTTTTTGCGAGTTGCACAATACTGATAAGACCGTGAAATTGTTTATTAATGCGATTCAAAAACGCCATAAAATACCTTTCTTTGGTTTATTCAGGGAGGCCTGGGAATTTGATCCCCCGCAATGGGCCGATCATTTTTACTCTCCAGAGATATTGCGCGGGCGAGAGCAGTATTATTGGCGAGTGGTGGAAGGGTAAAAGTTTGGTAAATTTCACCTCCCTCGAAAGCTCCAGGTACAGACAAGGCGGGCTTTTTCCCTCGATGGTATTGTAAAATTATTCTTTATTACATACATTGGGTAGTATATCTCTATTCTCTTGAGCACGGAAATATCTTCAGAAACAAAAATCAATGAATTTTTCTTTTATACCTTTTTGATTTAAATGATAACAATTTTTATTAAAAACAGAAAAATTTTTAATGAAAGCATTGACGTAGGCTTAAGTTACTTGTATATTGCGCTATATAAACCCTATAGTTTTTTTATAGTTCTTATGAGGGCTGCCGCTATTATCTCTAGGAGCGAAACGCAACCAATTTTGTTCGCCGGCGTGGAAATAAGCGAGTCGTTTAAATCAAGGAGAATGCTATGTTTTTAATTATCAGTAGTTATATTGTTTCTACCGCACAAGTAGACCCACATCGTGCGCAGCATAGTGAATGGGTTCAGAAATATATCCAAAGTGGCGATTTCATCATAGCAGGGCCCCGGCGTGGCAAAATAGGTGGTGTTATTCTTAGCAAGTCAATGGATAAAGATAGACTAATGCGTATTCTGGCTGAAGATTCATTTGTGATGGAAGATCTGGTTGAGATGCAAATTGTTGACTTTGATGCACCTTTCGCTGCAGATGCGTTTAAGGCATTGCAAGAGATGTAAAGGGCGGTTATGAATGAGCTAAAAAAATAATGGTTGGGAAACAGGGCTTTAAGAGGGACTGGAAATAGAAATGGCATTGATAGAATTTATTATTAGTGATATCATACGTAAAGTGATTTTTCAAGATATTTTAGTTTAATCGGTCGGATTAATAAGGCCCTTGGTATTTTTCCTGCTTTCTAAAAGTATTAATTTAAGCAGTTCACAAG
>CAMFJO010000215.1 GCA_945956945.1 uncultured Legionellales bacterium
ATGATCACCGTTACCGCACAAGCCATTACGCGCGAAATCGAGCGCAGTACGATGGAAAGTCTATTGGCAACACCGATTAAACCAAAGGAAGTAATGTTTGGCAAAATGATCCCTTATGTCCTATTAGGCTATGCTCAGGCTATCATCGTGCTGATTCTGGCCACGGTATTATTTGGTGTCCCTATGTATGGCAGTTTAACTTTACTCTTCATCTGCCTTTTTCCCTTTATTGTTGCCAATTTATCCATGGGTTTATTTTTCTCGACCTTAGCAAATACGCAGTTACAGGCAATGCAAATGACTTTTTTCTTTTTCCTACCCTCTATTTTATTGTCGGGATTTATGTTTCCTTTCTATGGTATGCCAGATTGGGCAATTGGTTTGGGAGAAGTGTTACCTTTAACGCATATGGTACGTATTACTCGGGGTATTTTACTCAAAGACAATGGCCTTTTTGAGGTGTGGACCGATGTGTGGCCGATGCTGTTATTTGCCAGCCTGATGTTAGTATTTGCGATTAAACGTTATCGACAGACTTTGGATTAAATATCAAAACAGAACCGTTATTTCTGCAGACAAAAAATCTCAGCGCTCTCTATCTTGTTGCACCTATGATAGATTTAATGCTAGGATTATTCTGAAGCTTTTGGAAACAAAAAGAGAAGCTGGGATCTATACCCAGTAGAATTATTATAATTAACATAGATGGTAAAATAATATGAATGAAGGTAAGCAAAATTCTCCTCCATCTTCGGGTGGTACCCCTTTCGTACAGCTAATAGCGGCTGTTGGCCAGAAAAATGAAGAAGCAGTAAGGATACTCTTACAGGCACACCGTTTCCCCCTGGGCGAAATGCGCTCTGCACTAGGGTTAATAGCGGGCGAAGGTCCCAATGATGTCATTTTTAAGCTGCTTTCGGAAGCTATAGAAAATGCCAAAAAAAGCATACGCGGATATTCTCAGGGAACTTTGCAGAGTTTATCGCAAGGCATGGGAAGAAGCGATATGCGTCATCGGGTTAGATTATATCGCGCGGGTAATACTCCCTTTTCGAAGCTGCTTGATGCTGTTCATCATAGCCAGCAAGAAATAGTGCATAATCTTTTAAAACAAAATTATTTCAATCTGATAGAGATCGTGCAGGCATTAGAAAAAGCAGTGAATGTAGAAATTCCAGATATTATCCTGGTTACCATGTTGTTCAGGAGTTCGGAACTTTCCATCGAAAATGTTCACCATTTGCTTTTCCTTACCATTAGAGCAGCTCATTTTTGTGAAATGCATACCTATGTAATACAGTTGTTTTTAAACTATGGAGATATTGTTAATAGAGCGGATCCCTTGACCGGAATGACTGCATTACAATGTGCAATCAAAGAGGGAAAAGAAGACATTGTTGATGTGCTCCTGAAAAATAAGGCCGATATTGGCATCAGAAATAAAAAAGATCGCAACTTATCCGCATTGGATTATGCCGCAGCCTATGGGCGGGCAGAAATGGTTATGAGGTTGTTAGAGAAGGCTACAGAGAAATTAGAGGTTGCTACTGCTCTATGCCTAGCTGCCGAAATGGGTAATATTAGAATAGCAATGATTTTATTGAAGCACGATCCTTCTGCGGTGAATAATCCTTGTGAGCTCAGCGGAGTGTCAGCACTACACAGTGCCAGCGCTGCAGGAAAAGCGGGTATGGTCAAACTGCTGTTAGACCATGGAGCAGAAGTAACGAGCACACATTCGAAAGATGGGGCTACGCCGCTGGATCGTGCTGCAGAAAGAGGGCAGGTAGCTGTTATGGATGTGATATTCTCGTATCGAGAAAGACCTATTCAGATACCTTCTCTTCGTATAACACTACGGATAGCCGCACAAAATAATCGTATGGCTGTGGTAGAGAAACTATTGGAATATCAACCCGACCTTATTACCGAGCCATCCGGTGCTTTGCACTCAGCGATTAACCACAATCATACCGAAATGGCTCGCTTTTTGATAAATAAAGGCGCCAACCTGGATGAACAGAATGAATGTGGCTTGACCCCATTGTGTATTGCCGCCATGCAGGGTAATAGAACCATTGTTTGCTTACTATTAGAGCGTGGCTTGGATAATTCTACTATTTCTCCTTGGAAAAATCCTTGGGAAATGGCCTTGCACGGCGGACACGTAGAAGTGCTGCAGATATTGGACAGGTATTATGAGGAAAATCACCTTCCAATGAGCACAGTCATCGCTTTGTATGTCGCTGCCGGCCAGGGCAATACGAGCAGCGTAAGAATTCTTCTTGAAGGCACTTATCTGATTCTGAACGAGTTTTTTAAGGATTTATCTTTATATGGTGCGATGTCTACAACACCACTGCATATAGCAGCTGAATTCGGACACGTAGAGATTATGCAACAGCTTCTAGAAAGATTGCCTGAAAGCCTCCATATGGTAGATGAATTTGGAAGAACGGCGCTGCATATTGCCGCTCAGAAAGGACATGCTGCTGTAGTAACAATGTTGTTGCATCGTAATGCCAACCCAGATCAAATACAGGATAGCAAAATAGCAGAAGATATTCTAAGAGATCCCAGGCATGCTGACATCAGTTTAATTTCATCACCGTTTTTAGGCGGATCGGCGCCGGAACGGTTAATTCCTTTGGTAGGTAGAACAGCGCCCTTAGAAGGTAAGTTAACCGCTCTGCAAATTGCACAGAGATTAAAGCATCAAACCGTTATTGAGGCATTTGAGATATTTGAAAAAGAGAAAACCTTAAAATTGCTTTTGCCCGTGTTTAATTTAAGTAAAATCGACCCCCAGATGGTAAAGTTGAAGCAAGGAGCGACGGCGGTTGAACTGTCCTTTCAAAATGTCCAAAAAGCACAAAATTTTTTGAAGAAACTGAGTATTTATTTTAGTGGGAATGTGACAGCGGATTTGGATAAGGACACCTTAACCTTATTATTGCCAATCGTTATAGAAGAAAAAATACAGAATGATATTCAGAGTGTAGAAAAAGCCATCAAGACCATCAGTGACTTTTTAAGAAACAGATTGGGTTTATCGGGATGGGTTCTGATGTCTTTTAAAATGAACCACGATCAGGC